>NZ_JAAGPL010000461.1:0-1714 GCF_017104785.1 Burkholderia sp. Ac-20353
GGCCGGCGCCGCATGCGCGGCCTTGGCCTTGGCGGCCGGCTTCGCCTCGGCGGCGACGATCGTCGACGCGAGCGCGACGGGCAGCATCACGCCGAGCGCGACGTTGCGCGCGGCGGCGCTGAAGACAGTGGAGGATGCGAGGGACTTGAGGCCTTGGGGAGACAAACGCATGATCGATTCAGGCTGATGGCAGAAAGTGCAGCGCGGGACGCGCACGGTTGAATGGCAAGGCGGCGGGCGTTCCGGCCATGCGCCTGACCGTCAGGCGATGCGAAACGCGCCGGTTGGACTCGTGCGGACGCGTTCGGTTCGCGGCCCGCGCGGGCGGCCAACCGAGCGCCGCATGGGCCCGGCCGGGCCGCGGGCGACGCGAAATGCGGCCATTATACGTGGCCGCGGCGGGCGTTTTCGTGAACGCGGCGCCGCGCCGTTGCATGCCGGCGACGCGAGGATAGCGCGGCCAGGATGCGCAGGACGACTATCGAAGGAACGCGAAAGGCGCGCGCAGGCGACGTGCAAGTCGCCGCGCGGCGGAACGCGAAATGGGGACAAATTGAGGCGCGGGCTAGCGCCACGCGTCGATCACGACGCGCTTCAGCACATGCAGCTTGCGGTGGAAGAAATGCTCGGCGCCGGGAATCACGACGACCGGCAGTTCCTGCGGCCGCGCCCAGTCGTAGACGGACGCGATCGGCACCGTGTCGTCGGTCTCGCCGTGGATCACGAGCGTGTTCTCCGGCACGTCGGCAACCTGCCAGCGGCTCGCGGCCGTGCCGACGAACACCATCCGCTCGATCGCCTGCCCCGCGTCGCGCAGCCGCTTCGCGACATGCGACAGCACGAACGTGCCGAACGAGAAGCCGGCCAGCACGAGCGGCAGGTCCGCATAGGCCGGCTGCGCGCGCATGTGCGCGAGCACCGCGAGCAGGTCGTCGGCCTCGCCCGTACCGTTGTCGTGCGCGCCTTCGGTCGCACCGACGCCGCGGAAGTTCGACCGGTACACGACATAGTTGAGCTGCACGAGCGTACGCGCAAGCGTCTGCGCGACCTTGTTGTCCATCGTGCCGCCGAACAGCGGATGCGGATGCGCGACGAGCGCGATGCCGCGCGGCGCGATGCTGCCGTCGCGCACCGCGTCCGGCACGTCGACGGCGATCTCGATCTGGCCGACCGGGCCGACGATCAGCGATTTCTGCGTATGTACGTTCATTCGGGCCGGCTCGCTCAGATCTTCAGGCGCTCGACGACCTTGCCGTCGCGCAGGTGCGATTCGACGATCTCGTCGATGTCCGCCTGGTCGACGTACGTGTACCAGGTGCCTTCCGGATAGACGACCATCACGGGCCCCTCCTCGCAGCGGTCGAGGCAGCCGGCCTTGTTGATGCGGACCTTGCCGGGCCCCGCGAGGCCGAGCTCCTTCACGCGCTTTTTCGCGTATTCCTGCATGGTCTGCGCATCGCATTGCGCGCAGCTCGGGCGTTCGGCGCCGGGCTCGCGCTGGTTCAGGCAGAAGAAGACGTGGTGCTGGTAATAGGAATCCATGATCGGTGACGGCAGGCGACCCGGCGGCGAGGCCGGACCGGCAGTGGCAGGTGAATGGTGCGGACGATTATAGCGAGCGACGCGCGCGGCTGCCGGCCCCGCTGCTACCACCGCGGCCACCACCGCTACTCGCGCCGCAGCCCGTCAGCGGCGCGGCGCGACCGGCAGCCAC
>NZ_JAAGPL010000462.1:0-1291 GCF_017104785.1 Burkholderia sp. Ac-20353
TCGCGTCTTCGTTGATCGGCGCGTTGCCGCCGAACTTCACCAGAGACGCCTGCACGCCCTGCTGCGTACGCTGCGCACGCATCGTCGCGCGCACCCGCTCCTTCACGTCCGCGAGCGGACGCACCGCCGCGGCCCGCGCCTCGATCAGCCTCACCACATGAAAACCGGTCGGCGTCTGGATCGGCGCGGACACCTGGCCGGGCTTCAGCGCATCGGCCGCCTG
This sequence comes from Burkholderia sp. Ac-20353, assembly GCF_017104785.1. Lineage (NCBI taxonomy): Bacteria > Pseudomonadati > Pseudomonadota > Betaproteobacteria > Burkholderiales > Burkholderiaceae > Burkholderia > Burkholderia sp. Ac-20353. The sequence continues at coordinate 224 of NZ_JAAGPL010000462.1, forward strand.
CCGTACGGCCGGCAGCAGCATCGGCTCGGGCACGAAGCCCATGTCGCCGCCGTTGGCGGCGCTCGCCTTGTCCTGCGAATTCGCTTTCGCGAGCGCGGCAAAATCGCCGGTGCGCGCACGGCTCGCGAGGTCGGCGGCCTGCTTGCGCACCTTGTCGACGCTCGCCGCGTCCGCGTTCGGCGCGACGGCGAGATAGATCTGCGCGACGTGCAGCGCGCGCGGCACGGTAAACGCGTCGCGGTTCTGCTCGTACACGGCCTGGATCTCCGCATCGGACGGATAATCGGCCGGCGGCGCGTTCACCGACGTGAGATAGCTGCGCACGATGATCTCGCGTCGCGCCTGCTCGATCGCCGACTGCACGTCGGCCTGCTTGTCCCAGCCCTTCTGCTTCGCTTCGGCGAGCACGGCCTTCTGCGCAAGGGTCGCGCGCACGACCTGATCCATCGCGGCGGGATCGGCTGCGAGGCGCGTGCGCCCCTCCTCGCCGATCGACTTCAACAGCGTCGCGATATCGGATTGCGTGACCGACGCCTGCGCCGCGTTCGCGATCACGTCGTCCTGCGCGGCCGCGACAAGCGGTGCGCTCAGCATCAGGCTGCCCACGATCATTGCAAGTTTCTTCACCGTCTTTCCCATTCCTGTCTGACTGCTATCCTCGATCCCGGACGTCGTGCCCCCGGCCCGACATCCGCCTCGTCCGCCTCCTGCTGGAGCCGTCACGGCGCGCTCGCGATGAGCACGCGCACGACCACCGGCTGCGTCATCCCCGACGGCGGCGGCACGCCGACCGGCCGGCCGACCAGCGCCGCGCACAGGTCCGCCGCAAATGCCGGATCGCCCGCCGGCGAGCTCTCGACCCGCTCGATCGCGCCATTGCCATCGAGCCAGGCCTTCAACCTCAGCGCGGGCGGCGGTGCGCCGTCGTCGGCGCCGTGGGCCGCATCGCGCTCCAGATACGCGCGAACCCGGCATGCAGCCTCGTCGGCGCCATCGTCGAGCGCCGCCGTCAGGTGCTGCGCGACGCGCTCCGCATAGTCGACCCAGGCGGCCGGCGCGTCACGGGCG
>NZ_JAAGPL010000463.1:0-1678 GCF_017104785.1 Burkholderia sp. Ac-20353
GCCACGCTCGCGCGCGGGATCGCGGAGGCCCGCCGCGCGGACTGCCGCAACGCGTATGCGGGGATGGGGCTGCTCGCGATTCCTGCGCTCGCGCTCGACGCGGTGCGCGATGCGGGCTGCAAGTGGTGAGCGGCGCTATCCGTAACCGGGCGCGGCAAGGCATCCCGCGAGTCGTCCGCCGACATCGGCCTTCGCGCGGCACGAGCGGTATGGGCAGCCCGGGCGACGCGCGTCATTGGCGCGCGTCGCCCGGATGCCTGCCGATCAGTGCTGCGGCTTCAGCTGCGCCATCGCTTCGCGCATGAACCCGAGCAGCGTGTCGTCGGCCCATGCGTCCTTCGTCAGCGCGGGCTCGGTCATCATCGCGTGGCGGAATTTCGCGTGCGTCGCGGGATCGTTGCCCGCATAGCTGCGGAACAGGTCGAGCCAGCGCAGCGCGAGCGCGCGGCCTTCCGGCGATTCGGGCCGGGCGCCGGCCTCGATCACGTCGCGCGCATCGGCCATCAGCTGCGGCCATTCCTGGGCCCGTTCGCCATAGTGCGCGCGCATGAAGCGGATCTCGTCCGGCGCGAGGTACTTCTCGAAGATCCGCATCTTCGTTTCGGCGACCGCGCTCAGCACGTAGTCGCGCATGGCCGTCGAAATGCCGATCTGCGCCTGCATCGACGGCTCGCGCTCGTGCATCAGGTTCAGTTTCGCGAGCAGCCGCGGGTCGCCGTTCGTGTCGCGCACGAGCAGCGCCATCCAGCGCTCGGCGAACACGCGGGCGCGGTCGTCTTCCGGCGCGACGCCGCCGTCCATCAGCGCACGCACGTTGCCGACGAGCGAGATCCACTCCGCATCGCCTGTCTGGCTCTTGTGGTACATCGGCATGCGCGCGAGTTCTTCCTCGGAAAAGTATTTGTCGTACACAGTCATCAACTCCAGCGTGGTGAGCCAATCGGCCAGCTCCGGCTCCGCACCGCCGGCGAGCTGCTCGTGCAGGTGCACGAGTCGCTCGCGCAGCCGCGCGGCCTGCTCGATTTCACGGTCGAGCATCGCGATCTGCTTCGCGACGATCCCGACGAGCGGGGTGCCGGGCTGGTTCAGGTAAGTGCCGATCTCGGCGAGCGACAGTCCAAAGCGACGCAATGCCTGGATCTGGTGAAGCCGGGCGATGTCGTTGCGGTCGTACAGCCGGTAGCCGTTGTCGGCGCGCGCCGAAGGTGTCAGCAGACCGATCGCGTGATAGTGGTGCAGCGTGCGGACGGTCAGTCCGCTGCGTTTTGCCAGGTCTCCCACTTTCAGTCGCATTCGAGCCTCCGTTTAGTGCGCACGCTGAAGTCTCGAACGTTACGCTACGTGAGGGTCAAGCGGAAAGAGGCGGATGCGCTGAAGGGGCCCGCGCGCGAGCGTCGAACGAAGCCGACGACCGCGCGGCGGGCGCGGCCCGCAGGAGGTGCAAGCGTCACTGGGTGGCGGATGCAGCAGGCGCGTCGGCGGCGCGGGCCTGCGGCGCCGGCTGCGCGGTTGGCTGCGTGATCGGCTGCGTGATCGACTGCGTGATCGACTGCGTAATCGGCCGCTGATTCGACGAACCCCCGACGGGCGGCGTGCCCATCGCCTGGTACAGCCGCGCGGTGTCCGACAGGCGCGCGCCCGTCGCGCGAATCTCGTCGAGCTGCGCGTTGCGGTACTG
>NZ_JAAGPL010000464.1:0-1671 GCF_017104785.1 Burkholderia sp. Ac-20353
GGCGCGAGCCACGCAAGCCGCGGCAGCACGGCCCAAGCGGCATCAGCCGGATGCGCGGCCGCCCACTCGGCCCACTGCGTGTGCGTCAGCCAGAAGCCGCGCGGGTGGTCATGCGCAATCTCGTCGGCGACTTGCGGCAACGGCACGCCGTGCGGGTAGAACAGCCATCCCTTGATGAACATCTGCGCGTCGGCCGGTGCGCCGTATCCGAGCAGCGCGAACGCGTTGCGACCGCTCAGGCGCAGTTGATGGCTGATCAGCCGGCCGCGTTTGCGATCGAAGCGGTCGACGAGATTCGGGCCGACGAAATCGGCGAGCGTTGCCGCGCCGCGCACCGGTGCACACAGATAGCACTTCACCGCCAGTTCCCAATGCAGGCGCCGGCCGGCCGGTGTATCGACGAGAAAGTCCACCTCGCCGAGCGTCTGACCGTTGATGCGCAACGCGAGGTTGGCCGCCACGAGTCGCAGCGACGGTCCGTGCGTGAGGAAGTATTCGAGCAGGCATTCGGCGTAGCGGCCGAGCCTGACCGGGCGCAGCCCTTCGAGCGCATGGTGCAGCGGCTCGGGCGCCGCATCGAGCGCGACCAGCCAGGCTTGCGCGTCGGCCTGCTCCGTGGCGTCGGACCACGGCTGCGCAAGCGGCGCGCCGGGCGCCGCCGTCAGCAGGCCCGGGCTCGACAGCAGCCACGCAAGATCGCGCACCGCGGCGTCGCGCAGCGTTTCGACGAACGATAACGCCGCGCGCGCCGTCATTGCTCGGGCTGCTCGTCAGCCTGGCTGATGGCCGCCCCAGGGACGGCCGCCCCACGGATGGCCGCCCCACGGAACGTATCGCGCGCGAGGCACAGATCGGCCCACGCCTTCGACTTGTCCTGCAGGCTGCGCAGCAGATAGGCCGGGTGATAGGTGACGATCACCGGCACACCTTCGTACGTGTGCACGCGGCCGCGCAGCGACGCGATGCTCGCGTCCGTCTTCAGCAGCGTCTGCGCGGCGAAGCGGCCGAGCGCGACGATCAGCTTCGGCTTCACGAGCGCGACCTGACGCTGCAGATACGGCTCGCAGCGCGCGACTTCGTCCGGCTCCGGGTTGCGGTTGCCGGGCGGCCGGCACTTGATCACGTTCGCGATGTACACGTCGTCGCCGCGCTTGAGCGACAGCGACTGCAGCATGTTGTCGAGCAGCTTGCCCGCCTGGCCGACGAACGGCTCGCCCTGCTTGTCCTCGTTTTCGCCCGGCGCCTCGCCGATCAGCATCCAGTCGGCCTCGCGATCGCCGACGCCGAACACCGTGTTGGTCCGCTTCTCGCAGAGCCGGCAGCGCGTGCAGTCGGCCACCCGCGCGGCGAGCGCGTCCCAGTCGAGTTCGGCCACCGGTGTTTCGGCGGGACGCAGGTCGGCGACCGGCACGGGATCGGCCGGTGGCGCGGCATCGAACCATGCGAAATCGTCTTCGTCGAGCGGGGGCCCATCGTCGGGTGGCGCGAGCGCGTCCGTGGGCGCGGGCGCGGCAGGTGCATTCGCCGCCGTCTCCGCCGCTTTCGCCCGCACGTCGACCGGCTGCCCGGCAGTCGGCGCAGCAGGAATCGCGTCGCGCGCCACGGCCGTCTTGCCCGCCGGCCGTGCATCACGCGTTTCGGCCTGCCGCCCCACGGCCTGCGCCACGCCGC
>NZ_JAAGPL010000465.1:0-1667 GCF_017104785.1 Burkholderia sp. Ac-20353
GCCCGCCGCCAGTTCGTGCAGTTCGCCGAGCAGCGCGGCGGCCGCGTCCGGCTCGCGCGACACCGCGCGCAGCACGTCGAGGCACATCACGTTGCCCGAGCCTTCCCAGATCGAGTTGACGGGCGCCTCGCGGAACAGCCGCGCGATCGGGCCGTTGTCGACGTAGCCGTTGCCGCCGAACACTTCCATCACTTCGCCGGTCAGCTCGACCGCGCGCTTGCAGACCCAGAATTTCGCGGCAGGCGTGACGATGCGCTTCCACGCGTGCTCGAGCGGCGTGTCGCCGTCCTCGAACGCGGCCGCGAGCCGCATCGCGAGCACGAGCGCGGCCTCGCTTTCGAGCGCGAGATCGGCAAGCACGGTGCGCATCAGCGGCTGTTCGGCGAGCGCGCGGCCGAACGCATGGCGCTGCCGCGTGTACGCGATCGCCTGCACGACGCCCTGGCGCAGCATCGCCGCGCTGCCGAGCACGCAGTTCAGGCGCGTGTAGGTCGCCATCTCGATGATGGTCGGAATCCCGCGGCCTTCGTCGCCGAGCATGATGCCCCACGCATCGTTCAGCTCGATCTCGCTGCTCGAGTTGCTGCGGTTGCCGACCTTGTCCTTCAGGCGCTGGATCTCGACCGCGTTCTTGGTGCCGTCGGGCCGCCAGCGCGGCACGTAGAAGCACGACGGGCCGCCGCTGTCGGTACGCGCGACGACGAGGTGCGCGTCGCACATCGGCGCGGAGAAGAACCATTTGTGACCGCGCAGCAGGTATTCGCCGCCGCGCCCGCCTGCGCCGGCCGGCGTCGCGAGCGTTGCGGTCGTCACGGGCGTCGCGATCGTCGTGATCGCGCGCACGTCGGAGCCGCCCTGTTTCTCCGTCATGCCCATTCCGAACCAGATCGAGCGCTTTTGCGCGACCGGCACGTCGCGCGGGTCGTAGACGTCGCTGTAGAGCTTGTCGCGCAGCAGGTCCCACAGCGCGGGCTCCTTCTGCAGCACGGGGATCGCGGCCTGCGTCATCGTCGCCGGGCACAGCGTGCCGGCCTCGATCTGCCCGTGCAGGTAGAAGCCGGCCGCGGTCGCGGCCCAGCGGCCGGGCCGCGTGTCGCGGAACGCGAGCGACACGAAGCCTTCGTTGCGGTACATGCCGAGCAGCGTGTGCCACGCCGGGTGGAAGTCGACGCGGTCGATCCGCCGGCCGCGCCGGTCGAATGCGTTCAGTTCCGGCGGGTGGCGGTTCGCGTCGTCGGCGAGCTGCGCAGTGTCGGCGCTGCCGAGGCGCGCGCCGTACGCATCGAGCTGCGGCACGGCCCAGTCGGCGCCGGCGCGTGCGAGCGCATCGCGCAGCGCGGCATCGGTCGCGAAGAGGTTATAGTCGACCAGTTCGTCGAACTGGTTCGCGACTGCATGCGTCGATCCTGTCATCGGTCCGGTCATCGAGGTGTCTCTGTTGTCGACCGGAGTGCGCGCCTGCGTGCCTCGGCGCTTGCTCCGGTTCAGTGCGATGCAAAGCTGTTGGCTCTTCCGCGCCCGGTCCGGCTCCATCCGGAACGCGTGTCTTCCTGATTTTCAGAGTAGCAAATATGCCGCCGCGACATGTTCAGGTTCCGGCGCCGCCCGGCCAGCCGGCGGCGCAACCCCGGCCCGCGTTGCGCCGCCGGCCGCGCCAGTCGCGCGCG
>NZ_JAAGPL010000466.1:0-1388 GCF_017104785.1 Burkholderia sp. Ac-20353
TCGATCAGCCGGTCGAGCAGCGGATCGCGGAATGCGCGCCACCAGTCCTGCAGCTGCGCCGGGTCGGTCTTCACGACGCCGTCGCCGCGCTCGATCCAGCCGGGCGGATGCGCGGGCTGCGGCGGCTGGTAGTCGGGGCCGACCATCGTGCAGGCGGTGAGCGCGGTCGCGCAGGCGGCGACGCCGAGCGCGGCGCCGAATCGGGTCGATCGGATAGGAGTGCGTCGCATCGGGGCCGCCTACATCCACGCGTGCAGCCACGTCGCGAGCCGGCCGCGCGGCGTGCCGCCGCGGCCGGGCTCGCCAATTTCGACGCTGCAGGTCATGCCGGCCGCGAGCAGCACGCCCGCCGGCACGCGATCGAGCTCGACGCGCACCGGAATCCGCTGTGCCAGCCGCACCCAGCTGAAGTTCGGGTTGACGGTCGGCAGCCCGGTTTCGTCGAGCGCGCCGTTCTCGTCGGCGATACCTCGGCCGATGCTCGTCACGTGGCCGCGCAGCAGCGGCTCGAAGCCCATCAGCCTGATCTGCGCGGGTGCGCCGGCGGCGATGTGGCGCAGCTTCGTCTCCTCGAAATAGCCGGTGATCCAGAAGCTGTGCGCGTCGAGCACCGAGATGTCCGGCTTGCCTGCGACCGCGTAGTCGCCGTGACGCAGCCGCAATTGCGTGACGTAGCCGTCGACCGGCGAGCGCAGCGTCGCGCGCTCGAGGTCGAGCTTTGCGACGTCGAGCGCGGCCAGCGCCTTGCGGTACTCGGCCTGCGCGATCGATACCGCGCGGCCCGAGCGCTGGATGTCCTCCTTCGGCACGAGTTCGTCGAGGCCCGTGCGGCGGCGCGCCTCGTCCTGCTTCTGGCGCACCGTCTCGGCGCTTGCGGCGACCTGCGCGTCGGCCTGTTCGATCGCGAGCGCGAAGCGCCGCGGGTCGATCCGGTACAGCACGTCGCCTTTCGACACGCGCTGGTTGTCGACGACGGCGACGTCGACCACGGTACCCGACACTTCCGGGGCGATCCGCACGACATGTGCGCTGACGCGCCCGTCACGGGTCCAGGGGGCGAGCACGTACGCGCGCCAGAGCGCTGCGACGAGCGCGATCGCGACGCCGACCGCGGCGAGCGTCAACAGGGAACGGGTCAGGGGCTTGAGCGACATGACGCAGACGGATGAACTAGAAATAGAGAATCAGCGCGGCGACGAGCACGAGCGAGACCGCGAATTCGAACAACGCCGGATGCCAGACCCGGCGCAGCAGGCCGACACGGGCGAGCGCGGCGCGCACGGCCATGTAGAGCGGCACGGTCACGCATGCGTAGACGAAGAACGGCGGCAGATAGATGCCCGCCACCGCGAATTCACTTGGCATCTCGAATGGTCTCCGCAACGGGG
>NZ_JAAGPL010000467.1:0-1343 GCF_017104785.1 Burkholderia sp. Ac-20353
GCCGTGCCGGGCGCGCCCGGCTCCGACGCCCCGGTGACGGGCGAAGCACCCGCGCCAGCGACGTCGTCGGCGACGCCGCGTGCGGCAGACGCCTGCGCAGGCGGGCTGGCAGGCGTGCCGCCGGACACCGGATGCGCCGAATTCGGACGGGTGGAGTCGAAAGAAGAAGAAGACGTGCCGGCCGAACCGGCAACAGAAGGCGTGTTTTCGCTCATGACGGTGGTCTGGTGCGTCGCTCACGCGTGTGGATTGACGAGGAATCATTATGCTTCAGCACCCGATCGCGCGGTGAGCCGACAACATCTTGTCATCAATGTTGCAAGGGTCAGGTCAGCTCCCGCACGGGAATCGTCGTCGTCCGATGCGATCGGTCCGCCCCGCCAGACATGCTGGACACCAGTGATATATCACAATAATATCGACGCATTGCCCACGTTCCTGAACGGCCCGAGCATGCGTTCGCCCCGTCCTGCCGCCGCGACCCAGCCCGCATGAACATCCTGACCGACGCCCCGCCGAGCCGCCAGCCCGACGCCTCGGCCGCCAGCCTCGCCGATCGCGCATACGCGCTGATCCAGCGCGACATCATCACGATGCGCCTGAAACCCGGCGCGGCGCTCAACGAGGCCGAGCTCGTCGCGCGAACCGGGATCGGCCGCACGCCGGTCCATCAGGCCGTGCATCGCCTCGTGCTCGAAGGGCTGCTGTCCGTGATGCCGCGCAAGGGCCTGATGGTGCAGCCGCTGTCGCTCGACGACATCGTCGCGGTGACCGACGTGCGCCGCATCAACGAGGCGCACTGCGTCGCGCTCGCCGCCCGTCACGCGTCGCCCGACGATCTCGCGCGGATGGCCGCGCTGCTCGACGACGGACAGGCTTGCGTCGACCGGTACGACGTCGAAAGCATGATGGACCTCGACCGCGCGTTCCATCAGGCGATCGGCGCAGCCGCGCGCAACCCGGTGCTCGCCGACATCCTGCGCGGGCTGCACGAGCGCTCGCTGCGCTTCTGGTTCGTCACGCTGTCCGAACCACACCACCTCGCCGACGTGCAGCGCGAACACCGCGAGCTGTTCGAACGGCTCGCCGCGCGCGACGCCGACGGCGCGCGTGCGGCCGTCGAACGCCATATCGATTCGTTCCGCGTCACCCTTCTTCAACATCTTCGCCCCTGAGCCGTCCATGACCACTTTCACGCCCTTCCCCCCGCTTGCCCAGCTTGCCGCGGACCTCGCCGCCGGCCGCACGACGAGCCGCGCGCTCGTCGACACCGCGCTCGAACGGATCGCCGATCCGGCCGGCCAGGGTGCCGTCGTGTTCACCGAGGTCGATGCCGACAACGC
>NZ_JAAGPL010000468.1:0-241 GCF_017104785.1 Burkholderia sp. Ac-20353
CCTGAAAAAAAAAATACTGATCCGCGCGCTTGCCGACTACAACCCTTTGCTTCGCGTGCATTTCGTGCCTGTCGCCCGTACCACTGCCTACCTTCCGTTCGCTTCGTATCTGCTTCGACTCACCGCCTCCGATTCTCCCTTTCCCCTGCCCTCTCTCTCCTGCCGACCTCTCCAGTGCGGCCTCCCGCCACCACTCCTCTTCGATGTGCACCTACTTCAGCTCACCCTGCCCTTCCACGTC
>NZ_JAAGPL010000469.1:0-1402 GCF_017104785.1 Burkholderia sp. Ac-20353
GAGCCGGTCGTGCTCGACGTGCTGCCGGCGGTGCTTCGCGCGGCCGCCGACGCGCAACTGCGCTGGACCACGCTGCGCGCCGCGCTGTTGCCCGAAACGTCCGGCGAGCCGGCTGTCCAGCCCGCCGCCCAGGATCACCCGTTTGATAAAATTTGAAGATGATCGGCGCGCCGTCCAGCCCCGCTGCGGCGCCCGCTCCGGCTACCGGATTCGACCCTCGTGAAACCTCTGCTGCTCTCGCACTTCACCGCCACCAGCTGCATCGGCCGCGGCCTCGACGCGACCCTCGACGCGCTGCGCGACGCGCGCGGCGGCCTCGCGCCATGCGACTTCGAGCGCGCGGATCTCGATACATGGATCGGCGCGGTGGCCGGCGTCGATGCGCAGCCCGTGCGCGCGGACCTCACCGACTTCGAATGCCGCAACAACCGCCTCGCGCAGCTCGGCCTCGCGCAGGACGGCTTCGGCGAGCGCGTCGCGGCGGCCGTGTCGCGCTACGGCGTGCACCGCGTCGGCGTGTTCGTCGGCACGAGCACGGCCGGCATCCTCGAGACCGAGCGCGCGTACCAGCGCCGCGATCCGGCGAGCGGCGTACTGCCCGCCGATTTTCGTTATGCGCACACGCACAACCCGTATTCGCCCGCCGCGTTCGTGCGCGCGTATTTCGCGCTGCGCGGCCCGGCGATGGCGATCTCGTCCGCGTGCTCGTCCGGTGCGAAGGTGTTCGGCTCTGCGCGCCGCATGATCGAAGCGGGCCTGATCGACGCGGCGGTCGTCGGCGGCGTCGACTCGCTGTGCCTGACCACGCTGTACGGCTTCAATTCGCTCGAACTGCTGTCGCGGCGGCCGTGCCGGCCGTTCGACGTCGCGCGCGACGGCATCTCGATCGGCGAGGCCGCCGCGTTCGCGCTCGTCGAGCGCGCGCCCCAGTCACCCGACGCGCTCGGCGACGACGCGATCCTGCTGCTCGGGATCGGCGAAACGAGCGACGCGCATCACATGTCGTCGCCGCATCCGGAAGGGCTCGGCGCGCGCGTCGCGATCGAGCACGCACTCGCGTCGGCCGGCCTCGGCGCCGGTGACATCGACTACATCAACCTGCACGGCACCGCGACGCCGAGCAACGACGCGGCCGAGAGCCGCGCGGTCGACGCGCTGTTCGAGCGCACGCCGTGCAGCTCCACGAAGGGCGCGACCGGCCACACGCTCGGCGCGGCAGGCGCGCTCGAAGCGGTCGTCGCCGCGCTCGCGCTGCGCGAGCAGTTCGTGCCGGCCGGCATCAACACGACGCATCCCGATCCGGCGCTTGCGCTCGACTACGTGCTCGCAAGCCGCGCCGCGCGCGTGCGTTACGTGCTCACCAATTCGTTCGGCTTCGGCGGCACGAATTGCAGCCTGATCC
>NZ_JAAGPL010000470.1:0-1604 GCF_017104785.1 Burkholderia sp. Ac-20353
AGCAGTTGCCTTCTATGAGGAGAAAATAGTCAAGGCTTTTTTGGCTTCCGGGCTTTTGATGCCATCAGTACATTTCCTGTCATCTTAGGCCTCGTCCTGCAGGCGCATTTGGGGACGAAACTATCTCTCACGTGTCTGAAGCGCGTTGCGCACGTGAGACATTCACGTCTCACCGCCTTCTATCCGCCGGCGGGCAGCCGGCCGCATCCTATGCGCGTTACGCTGGAAGGTTCACCAGGAGTATGCCCCATCTATATCGTTCGGTTGCTGTCGAGCAACCCGGCAACTGCTCGGGCATATTCCGTTCAGACCGCAAGAATCTGTTTCATTTGATTCGCTTCTGCACTGCCTTGTTTGATAGGGATCCTTATCGCATTTTGAGTTCAGCACCTTCGGGAATCACACCTTCTTCGAGGTAGCGCCATAGCGCGATGACCAGGCGGCGTGCCACCGCGACGATCGCAATACGTCGAGCGCGTCGGTTGGGGCTTGTGCCCTTCGTGCGCTCGTTGAACCAGCGAGTGAGCAGGCTGGCGGGCTGATACCGTATCCATGTCCATGCCGTTTCAATCAGTAACGCGCGCACGCGCCGGTTCCCTTGTTTGCTGATCCCCTGATCGATCTGGGTTTGGCCGCTGTCGTAGGGCTGCGGGACCAGGCCGGTACAGGCGCCCACCTGGCGGCGGTTGGCGAAGCGCCTCCAGAAGAGCTCGAGTGCAAGTCTCGAGCCGCTAACCGGACCGATGCCGCGCAGGTGTGTGAGGTGATCAATACGCTCGCGCGCACGTTCGGGAAGGTTAAGGTGGTAGGCCTTTTCCAGGGTGGCCGCCTGCTTCTCGACCAGCGCCAGCCGCTCGCACTCGCGCAGCAGGCGTTCGTGGAGCTCGTCGGGCAGCGGGGCACCATCGTGACAGCGCACTTCACGGCATGCGACGCGGGTGGGGAAGTTACGGCTGTTGACATTCTCCCAGCAGCCGACCGTGGCCAGCAGCTTGCGCATGCGGTCGCGGTGTTGCAGCACTTCTTTCTGCAGCTGGCCGCGATCACGCATCAGGTGGCGCGAAGCTTCGTCCTGGGCAGAGGGTACGTGCACCGCGTGCATGCGGTCGCGTTCGCCGCCCAGCCAGGCCCGCAGGTTGATGACGAGCTTCGTCACGTCAAGCCGGTCGGTCTTTGCGCGCCGTTTTTGGCGTTGGACCGGAATGCTCGCGGGATCGACGACGTAACATTCGATGCCGCGAGCCTGCAGAGCCCGGAAGATCCAGAATGCGTCCTGACCGGCTTCGTAGCTCACGACGATGCGCGTGTTGTCGGGCAATGCCCAAGTCTGCTTTTGGGTGGCAATCAGCGTAAGCACGGCCTGCAGACGGACGGCTGGGTCGGTTTGTGCCACCGTGTGAATCGACGGGCTTTCTCGATGCCCGTCATGCAGCGCGACTTTCCACTTTGCCGCGGCCAGTTCAAGCGATACGGCCAGTACCACGTCCGTTGCGTTGCTTTGCATTTCCTGTGTACACATGACGCCCTCCGGTGAGGAACTTCACGACACGCTGATTTTACCGATATGGCTTCGTTGCCCCTTGCTGTACATAGGATCTATCTGG
>NZ_JAAGPL010000471.1:0-240 GCF_017104785.1 Burkholderia sp. Ac-20353
AGTTCAGAGAGCAAATGAGTGACATGGAGAGTCAGGATGAGTGGGCGTCGTGTGTAAGTGACTACTAGAATCGTACGATAGCAGTGAAGAGAACTGTGCATAGAGCATGGCAGACGACAGAACTATGGTACGTAAAGTCGTGCGAAGAACAGTTATAAGAGATAACGACTATCTAGAGCACTCAGTATAATGTTGATGCAGGAAACAAGTCGTATTTGTTTTTTTTTTTTTTTAATGACC
>NZ_JAAGPL010000472.1:0-1292 GCF_017104785.1 Burkholderia sp. Ac-20353
TGCGTCGTCGGCTTCCATTTCGAACGCGAACGGCATCGCGGCCGCGAACGGCGCCTCCTGCAGCGCGCGCTGGCAGAACGCGTGGATCGTGTGGATCGCGGCCTGGTCGAACGCGCGGAGCGCGCGCCGGATCCGCTTCGCGGCCGTCTCGGGATCGAGCATGCCGCCGTCGCCGAGCGTCGTTTCGACGAGGCGCGTGATGAACGGGTCGCCGCCGTCGTCGCCCGTATCGAGCGCATGCGCAAGCTGCGCGAGGCGGCCGCGGATCCGCTCGTGCAGCTCGGCGGTCGCCGCTTTCGTGAAGGTCACGACGAGAATCTGGTCCGCGCCGAGATCCTTTTCGAGCAGCAGGCGTACGTACAGCGCGCAGATGTTCCATGTCTTGCCGGTGCCCGCCGACGCCTCGATCTGGTTGACGCCGTCGAGCGGACATGCGAACACGTCGAGCTCGAACGCCGCGAGCGGATGCGATGTGCCGCTCATGACGCGTCCCTCAGATGTTCGACGAGCGGCTCGAACACGAGCCGCGCGAGCGTGCCGAACGGTTCGTCGAGCGACGGGTTCGCGCCGCGCCACGCAATCGCGATGGCGGGATCGTCGGCTTCGCTCACGACCCGGTCGTTGATCCAGACACTTGCGGCCTTGGCCTCGCTGTCGGTCACCCGGGCCCACGCGCTGCGCGGGAAGAAGCGCAGCGGCATGCGCCGGCCCGCGCGGAACAGCGCGGCAAGCGGCGCGAGGCTCGCGTGCGGCGCCGCGACAGGCGTGAGCTCGAATGCGCCGCCGCTGCCGAACCACAGCGTGCGGCGCGGCCCGTCCGGCACCACCGCGCAATAGACGAGATGCGCGAGCCACGCGGACAGGTAATCCCGCGCGCTCGGCCGCGCATAGCGATAGATGACCTGGCCCGCGGCCGTCAGCCGGTTCAGCGTGCCGTGCAGCGCGAGCGGCGCGCTCACCGCATCGCGCGCGAGCGCCGCATCGTCGGCGCCGAACAGCGGCTGCTCGGTATCGGGCCAGACCGGCGTGACTTCGAGCGAAAACGGCAGCCGCTCGGTGCCGTCGGCAAGCGCGCGCCGCACGTTCGCCGCCAATTGCGTCAGCGACCCGAGCGCCTGGTCGCGCCAGACCGCACCCGTCGCGCCGCCCGGCAGTTCCGGACTCGCGTCCGCGATGCGCAGCGCGTGATCGCGCGCGGCCGCTTCGCCCGACTCGATCAGCAGCGGCAGTACGCGCTCCGCGAGCGCGTCGCTGCCGGCGAAGTCGAGCGCGAACGGCTCGGTGTCGAGATC
>NZ_JAAGPL010000047.1:0-50500 GCF_017104785.1 Burkholderia sp. Ac-20353
TCACGCCGGCAGCGCGCCCGCCGAGGCCGCGAGCGGCGGCACGCCGGCCGAGCAGGTCGCCGCGCTCGCGCCGAAGGCGTACTTCACGCGTTTCGCGCAGGCACTGCAGGACAACCCGGCGCCCGCCGACGACGCGCACGCGCAGCAATTGCTCGATGACATCGGCGTGTCCGCCGGCTACCCCGTGCTGTGGACCGGCGATCGCCTCGCCGCCGCGACGGCCGGCGTCGCCGAAGCGCGGGCGCGTCTCGCGGCGCCGCCGCCGAACCTGCTGAGCGCGAACGGCTGGAGCTGGCTCGGCGATACGGCCGGCAAGTACGGCCAGGACTACGCGTTGCGCGCCTACGCGGCCTATACGCAATTCGGCACCGCGACCCGCGACGACGAGACGCTCGCGGTGGTGCGCGTCGACAGCGACGGCCATCCGCTGAACGGCGCGAACCGCTACGCGCTGCATTTCGCGCCGGGCGCGCTGCCGCCCGTGCGCGCGTTCTGGACCCTTACGCCGTACACGACGGACGGCGCGCTGCCGGACGTCGGCGCCGCGCGCCGTTCGCTCGGCGACCGCGACCGGTTGCGGCGCAACCACGACGGCTCGATCGACATCGTCGTGTCGGCCGTGTCGCCGGGCGGCGCGCATGCGCCGAACTGGCTGCCGGCGCCGCGCGCGGATTTTGCGCTCGCACTGCGGCTGTACGCGCCGAAGCCGAAGGCGAGCGACGGCTCGTGGCTGCCGCCGGTCGTCGTGCGCAAGTGAACGCGCTGCCGCCGCGGCTGTCCGAACGGCGACCGCGGCGGCGCCCGATTACCGTTCCCGATCAGCGTCCCATCACTCCCTGAGCCTATACTTTCGAGATAGTCGGCCTGGGCGGACCGGCTTTCCGGATCGCCCAGCCGTCGTCTCCCTGGCAATCGAGCATGGCAAGTCAAGACAAAGAAACCGCAAACTCGACTCTTCGCGCCCTCGGCGGCGTCGTGCGCGCGCGCCGGACCCGGCGCATCGGCCTCGGCGTGCTGATCTTCCTCGTTTTGTTCGGACTGCTCGGGTTCTTCGCCGCGCCGCCGCTGATCCGCCATGTCGCGGAGCAGCAACTGAGCCAGCAGCTCGACCGTCCCGCGACGATCCGGCGGATCGCGCTGAACCCGTACACGCTGAACCTCGAAGCCGACGGCATCCATCTCGGCGAGCGCGGCGGGCAGGGCGATTTCATCGATATCGGCAAGCTCGTCGTGCGGCCGTCGTGGACGTCGCTGTTTCGCGGCGCGCCGATCGTCAACGAGGTCCGTCTCGATGCGCCGCGCTTGCGGATCGTCCGCTACGACGCGCAGCGCTTCAACTTCACCGACCTGATCGAGAAGTTCTCGAAGCCGTCGAAGCCGGAAAGCAAGCCGACCTACTTCTCGGTGTCGAACATCCAGATCAACGACGGCCGGATCGATTTCGACGACCGCCTGCTGAACGAGAAGCACGTCGTCGACAACTGGACGCTCGGCATCCCGTTCATCGCGACGCTGCCGTCGAAGACCGACATCTTCGTGCAGCCGAAGCTGCGCGCGCGGTTCGACGGTAGCCCGATCGCGCTCGACGGCAGGACGAAGCCGTTCGCGCAGTCGCGCGAATCGGAGATCGAACTGAAATTCGACCGGCTCGACGTGCCGAAGCTGATCTCGTACGTGCCGACGAAGCTGCCGGTCGCCGTGCAGAGCGGCCTGCTCAGCAGCAACCTGACGGTCAACTTCGTGATGAGCGGCGCGGAACCGGCGCTGCGCGTGTCCGGCACCGTCGACCTGAACGACGCGAAGGTGACGAGCGCGGCGTCCGAGCCGCTGTTCGCCGCACGCGGCGTGCACGTCGCGGCGGCCGGCCTCGAGCCGCTGCGCAACGTCTTGCACTTCGACGAGATCCGCGTCGACCAGCCGGTCGTCGATCTCGCGCGCGACCGGCAGGGCGTGCTGAACGTCGAGAAGCTCGCCGCGCGCCCCGCGGCGGAGCCGAACGCGAAGGCGACGTCGGCCGCGCCGGCGGCGTCGGGCGTGGCCATGCCGGCAGCGCCGAGTGCGGTGCAGGCCGCATCGGTCGCCGAAGCGCAGGCGGCAACGAACGCCACGAACGCAGCGACAGCAACGACCGCAACGAAAGCGCAGCCGCTCGACCTGACGATCCGCCACTTCGCGATCGACGGCGGCACGATCAATCTCGACGACCGCGTGCCCGCGACGCCGACCACGCTGTCGCTCACGCACGTCGCGGCGACGCTCGACGGCTTCACGCTGCAGGGCAATACGCCGGCGAAGTACACGCTGTCGACATCGCTGTCGCGCGGCGGCGATGTGAAGGCCGAAGGCGCGTTCAGCGTCGCGGCGAAGCAGGCCGACACGAAGCTGACGGTCGATGCGCTCGCGCTGCCGGCGCTGCAGCCGTACCTCGGCGAAGCGACGCGCGCGCGCGTGCTCGACGGCACGCTGGGCGCGACGGTCAACGCGAAGGCTGACTGGGGCAAGACCCCGCTCGACGCGCAGGTTGCCGACAGCGAAGTGAGCCTGAAGTCGCTGAAGGTCGCGACGCCGGACGCGAAGGCACCGGCCATCGTGCTGCCCGATGCGAGCGCGAAGATCGCGAAAGTCGATCTCGCGACGCGCACCGCGCAGATCGCGAGCGTCGACGCGAGCGGGCTCTCGCTCGACGTGACGCGCCTGAAGGACGGCCAGATCGATCTCGCGGCGTTCGCGGGCCCCGCGCAGAAGGCGCTGCCTGCGCGCACGGTCGCGCGCAAGGCCGAGGCCGCCGCGCCGTCGTGGCATTACCGGATCGACGCGCTGAACGTGAAGGATTCGGCCGCGAACTACACGGACCTGTCGACGCCGCGTCCGGTGAAGCTCGCGATCAAGCCGCTGCAGCTGTCGGTGGAGAAGCTCAGCGACGACCTGACGAAGCCGCTGCCGGTGAAACTGCAGGCGACGCTGAACCGCAAGGGCTCGCTGAACGTGTCCGGCGATGTCACCGCGCAGCCGCTGAAGCTCGGCCTGAAGATCAACGGCAACCGCCTCGATGCGGCGGCGTTCGAGCCGTATTTCGGCAGCGCGCTGAACGCGACCGTCGCGAGCGCGCTGCTCAATGCGAACGGCAACCTGACGTACGCGCAAGCGAACGACGCGATGCGCGCGTCGTACCGCGGCGACGCGGCGCTCGTCGACGTGCGGATGCTCGACAAGGTGACGTCCGACCCGTTCGCGGGCTGGCGCTCGCTCGCGCTGTCGAACCTGAAGGCGACCTACGACGAGAAGGGCACCGACGTCGACGCGTCGCGCGTGACGTTCGCGAACTTCTACGGCCGCGTGCTGCTCGACGCGCAAGGGCGGCTGAACCTGAAGGATATCGTCGCGAAGGAAAGCGGCCCCGCGCAGTCGCTGACGCGCGACGCCAGCAAGGGCAAAGGCGAGGGCGACGCGGTGCCGCTGTCGCCGCAGCGGGCATCGGCTCCGGCCGCCGCGCAGGCGGCGTCGGCTGCGGTCGCGCAGGCAGCGTCGGCACCGGTTGCCGCGTCGGCGCCGGCGCTCGTCAAGGCCGCCACGCCGCCGCAGAAGCCGGTACGGATGCATTTCGGCGAACTCGTGCTGCAGAACGGCCGCGTGAATTACACGGACAACTTCATCAAGCCGAACTACACGGCGAACCTCGTCGCGATCACGGGCACGGTCGGCGCGTTCGGCACGGATTCGACGACGCCCGCGCCGGTCGACGTCGCCGCGAACCTCGCGGGCAACGGTCCGATCTCGATCAAGGGCACGGTCAACCCGCTGATCGAGAAGCCGGCGCTCGACCTGACCGCGACCGCGCACGACATCGAGCTGACCAACCTGACGCCGTATTCGGCGAAGTACGCGGGCTATCCGATCACGAAGGGCAAGCTCAACGTCGACCTGCACTATCAGCTCGCGAACGACCAGTTGTCGGCGAACAACCATATCTTCATCGACCAGCTGACGTTCGGCGACCACGTCGAGAACGACACCGCGACCAAGCTGCCGGTGAAGCTCGCGATCTCGCTGTTGAAGAACTCGCGCGGCCAGATCGACGTGAACCTGCCGGTGTCGGGTTCGCTGTCGAATCCGGAGTTCAGCGTCGGCGGGCTGATCTGGCGTGCGGTGCTGAACCTGATCGCGAAGGCCGTCACGTCGCCGTTCACGCTGCTCGCGCACGCGTTCGGCAGCGGTGGCGAAGAGCTCGGCTATGTCGAGTTCGCGCCCGGCATGTCCGATCTGAGCGACGCGCAGCAGAAGAAGCTCGATACGGTCGTGAAGATGCTGAACGAGAAGGAGTCGATCCGCCTCGACCTGATCGGCCGTGTCGATCCGGACAAGGACACGCCGGGGCTGCGCGACGCATACGTCGACCGGCTCGTGCGGCAGCAGAAGCTGAAGGACGTCGTCGGGCAGGGCGAGAGCGTCGATACGCGCTCGGTGAAGGTCGAGCCGGCCGAATACCACACCTACCTGACGCGCGCGTACAAGGCTGCCGACTTCAAGAAGCCGCGCAACCTGGTCGGCCTGCAGAAGACACTGCCGGACGACGACATGAAGAAGGCGCTCGCCGAGCACGCGCCGGTCGACGAAGGCAGCCTGCGCATGCTCGCGCAGGACCGCGCGCAGTCGGTGCGTCAGTATCTCGAAGGGAAGATCGATTCGAGCCGGATGTTCATCGTCGCGCCGAAGCTCGATGCGAAGGGCATCGAGGACAAGGGCGCGACGACGCGCGTCGACTTCGGCTTGAAGTAATCCCCGTCGCACTTCCGCTGCCGCGTCTTTTCAGGCGCGGCGGCGGAACGTCATTCAGCGCGCGGCAACGGGCTCGCGCTTGTCCAGTTCCCTCCTCGCCGCGAGCGGCAGACGCGGATCGTCCCATTGCGTCAGCCACTGGATTTCCTTCGTCGTGAAGACCTGTCCGTAGTTGCGCAGCGCGTACTGCAGCGCATCGACGACGTGATGACGAATGATTTCGGGGGTGCGTGCATCGTCCAGCACGAACCGGAAGGCTTCCAGGGTCGACATTCTCGTGCTCCGGGTCAGGGAAAACCCTTTATCACACGCCAATAGTCGAACGCCAAGCCGACAAAAATCCAAGGTCGGCCCGATCCCTGCGTGGCGGACTTCGCCGAGTCGGGATCGCCAACGTGGCGCATTACAGCCATTCCATTGCGACCAATTCAAGTCACTTGCGATTGGTTACGTTTGACAGATAACAGAAAGCCTCGCTTCATGGTCGCGCCCCACAGCTCGGCGATATTGACGCGCCTGTTCGCAGGGGAAGCGGTCCAACGTCAATCGATGAGGTGGGTAATGATTTCGTTCTTCGGTAAGCAGCGGAAACTGGCTATGGTGGTGGCGGGCGCGCTGGCGCTCGCGAGCGCGGGTGCCTACGCGCAGCAGGGCGAAGGGAATCAGGGCAACCAGGACAATCAGGGGAACCACGGCGACCACGGCCGCCGTGTCGTGAAGCACGTGCTGCTGCTCAGCATCGACGGCCTGCACGAGCAGGATCTCGCACGCTGCATCGGCGCGAACACGTGCCCGAACGTGGCGGCGCTCGCGCAAAGCGGCGTGACCTACGCGAACGCACACACGCCGGGCCTGTCGGATTCGTTTCCGGGCCTCGCGGCGCTGCTGACGGGCGGCTCGCCGAAGACGGCCGGCCTGTTCTACGACGTGTCGTATGACCGCACGCTGTATGCGCCGACCGACACGACCTGTTCGGGGCAGCAGGGCTGGAACGTCGTGTTCGACGAAACGACCGGCATCGACGCGATGAATGGCGGCAAGCTCAAGAACATCAACGGCGGCGGCGCATTCAACCCGCAGGCGATCCCGAACGCGCTCTTGAACGGCAAGTGCGTGCCGGTCTATCCGCACAACTACGTGAAGACGAACACCGTGTTCGAGGCCGTGAAGGCCGCGATTCCGAATGCCCGCACCGCGTGGGCCGACAAGCACGCATGGGGCTACGACTGGGTGAACGGCCCGTCGGGCAACGGCGTCGACGATCTGATGCGCACCGAGATCAACTCGATCGACCCGGTGACGAATTCCGATTACACCGACGTCTATTCGCACACCGCACAATTCGACAACCTGCACGTGCAGGCGCTGATCAACCAGATCGACGGCAAGGATTCGACCGGCAAGGCCGCGTCGGTGCCGACGGTGTTCGGTGCGGACTTCCAGACGCTGAGCGTCGCGCAGAAGGCGCTGGTGACGAAGGGCGGCGGCTACATGGACGCGAACTTCACGCCGAACGGGCAAGTCGCGAACGCGATCACGTATGTCGACAACTCGATCGGCCGGATCGTCGACGAACTGAAGCAGCAACACCTGTACAGCTCGACGGCCGTGATCGTGACGGCGAAGCATGGCCAGTCGCCGACCGATTCCACGAAGCTCGTGAAGAACGGTGACACGCTGACGGCGCTGCTCGAACAGAACAACTACCTCGACCAGAACGGCAACTTCGGCCAGAACAATACGAAGTCGGGCAACCTGAACGACGGCACGGGCCTCGTCAACACGGGCTTCGTGCAGACCGACGACGTCGGCCTGATCTGGCTGCGCGATCGCAAACAGCGCACCGCCGTCGTCCAGACGCTGAAGGCGAACCTCGGCTGCAACGCGCCGGGGATCTGCGCGGACGGTCCGCAGGCGTACATCCTGTACGGCTCGGCGCTCGCCGACCGCTTCGGCGATCCGGCCAACGGCCGCACGCCGGACATCATCGTGCAGCCGAATCCGGGCGTGATCTACACGGCGAGCAAGAAGAAGGACGAGGAGCACGGCGGCAACGCGCCGGATGACAACCACCTCGGCCTGCTCGTGTCGTACCCGGGCCTCCATCGTGCGCGCACGGTCAACGACTATGTCGGGACCAAGCAGGTCGCGCCGACGATCCTCGGTCTGCTCGGCGTCGATCCGGACCTGCTGCACGCGGTCGTCGTCGAGCATACGCGCGTGCTGCCGGGGCTTGGCATCGAGCGCTGACAGACAATCAGGGAGGGTTGCCTGCCGCCCGGGGGCGGCAGGCGGCATGCGCGGCGCCGGGCGGTCGACGGCGCCGCGTTCGCATTTGCGCGCGGCTGGGTGCACCGCGTGATGCGTGGATCATCGGCGACCCTGCCGTGCCGGACGGACGACGCTTGAATTTGTCGGCGCGAAACGCCATATTGACCGCGCATTACCCGTTCAACGACGTACCAAGAGGATCACCCATGCGTCTGCTTCTTGCCCTGCTGGTGCCGTGGCTGCAGTTCTTCACGATCGGCCGCCCGATTGCCGGGCTGATCTGCCTGATCCTGCAACTGACGCTGATCGGCTGGATCCCGGCCGCGATCTGGTCGGTCTATGCACTGAGCCAGTACAAGACCGATCGCAAGATCGAAGCGGCGCTGGGCCAGCGGCGCTGAGGGGACCGGTTCGGGCGGCCTTGCCGCCCGGTTCACGACAGCGCCGGCCCGTCCAGTTCCAGCGCGCGCGCGAACAGCCAGTCGACGAACGTGCGCAGCGGCCGGTCGTCGTCGTCGTCGCGATACAGGCAATGAAACGGCGGCCCTTCCAGCCGGACCTCGGGAAACAGCGCGACGAGCCGGCCGTTTTCGAGGTCGTCGCGCACGACGGCGCGCGTGGCGAGGCATACGCCGAGCCCGCTGGCGGCGGCCTTGAGCAGCAGGAAGAACTCGCGATAGAACGGGCCGCGCAGCGTCTCGGACACTTCCGTGCCGGCCTGATGAAACCAGTACTGCCACGCTTGCGGCACGCCCGCGTAGTGCAGCAGTGGCGCGTTGCGCAGGTCGGACGGCACGCGCAAGCGCTCGAGCAGCGGATGGCCGGGCGCGCAGACGGGCACCGCGACGCCCGAGAGCAGCGGCCGCGACACGAAGTCCTTGCGGCGCAGCTCCGGCGTGTAGCGGCGAATCACGACGTCGCAGGTCTCGTCGAGCCGGTCCTGCTCGGCGTCGGGTGTCGTGGTGAGCTGCACGTCGATGCCCGGATGCGCGGCCTGGAACACGGCCAGTTGCGGCAGCAGCCAGCCGTGTGCGAACGACGCGGTCGTATCGACGCGGATCGACGGGCTGCCGACCGCATCGAACATCTGCCCGGTCGCCTGCGCAAGCCGCCCGAGGCAACTCGCGACGTCGACCAGATAGTGCCGCGCGCGCGGCGTGAGCCGCAGCGATCGCCCGTCGCGCTCGAACAGCTTCGCGCCGAAGAACGATTCGAGCACGCGGATCTGCTGCGCGACCGCGCTCTGGGTCACGTTCAGCTCCTCGGCGGCAAGGGTCAGGCTTTGCAGGCGTCCGGCAGCTTCGAAGCTGCGCAGCGCGTTCAGGGGCGGCAGGCGGCGCATCGTGAGATCGCGAAGAAAAGCTACACAGTCGGTCAAAAAATGTCGTTTGTCGAGGCGGAGGTGCGTCCCTATCATGGCGCCGACTGGAGAACGCCCGATGACGATCATATTGCCGCCCGACTTCCGATCAACCGGAATCCGCCGCCTGCGACGCGCGCGGCGCACGACGTCGCGGTCGACGCCGCAGTCGACGCGTTGTTCGACCGAGAAGTCACCGGCACGCGCGCGGCGCGCGCTGGCATTCGCGGGCCTGTTTGCGGCGCTCACCGGATGCGCAGCGCAACCGGAAACCGAGCGCCAGATCGGCAGCGGCGGTTCGCTGGTGCGCTACAGCTCGAGCCAGACCGAGGTCGATTTGACGGATGCGGAACGGCAGACGCTGCGCATGCTCACCGATCGCCGCTACGCGGGCGAGTCGCAGGCGCATGCGCTCGACGCGGTGGCGGGCGTGCTGCGCGCACAGGGCTATGCGCCGGTGACGGTCGATCGTGACACGGGCCTCGTCGAAGCGGGCCGCAGCGACACGCTGCTTCCGAAGTGGCGGCAGTTGCTGCGCGGTGCGGTGAAGGCTCGTATCGGCTGGATTCCTGCGAAGCCCGATCACGAGCGCGTGGCCGCGGTCGTGACGGTTCGCGAGATGCTTGCCTCGCGCGAGACGGTCGTGCGCGCGCGGTTCGACCGCACGGTGTGGGACAGCAACGGCGATTCGCGCACCAAGACTGTCGTCGAGCCCGCGTACTACCAGGCGTTCTTCGACGAAGTGGACAAGGCGATGTGCGCGACGCCGTGCAGGCGGTGATGGACGATGGCGGGCGTGATGCGATGCGGGCCGCGTGCCGCGCGCGGCGAAACCGTTGCGCGGCGACACCGGCCCGACACGATTACTTCAGCTTATTTCACGGCAAACAGCGTCAGGTTCATGAAGATCTTGAACACATAGCCGAGTGTCACGGCGCCCGCGACGCCGCCTGCCCACAGCAGCACGAACCACATCCAGCCGCGCAGTTTCGAGCGCGGCGCGGCGTCGTGCTCAGTGGTGGTAGTAGTGCTGGTCTTCATGACGCACCTTCCCTCTGAATACCCAGTAACCCATCGTCGTGTAGGCGATGATGATCGGCAGGATAACCGCTGCGCCGACCAGTGTGAAGGTCTGGCTCGAACGCGGCGCCGCCGCTTCCCAGATCGTCATGGTCTGCGGAATCGCGTACGGGAACAGGCTGACGAGCAGGCCGACGTAGCCGAGCAGCACGAGCGCCAGCGCGAGCACGAACGGCGTCATGTCGTGCCGGCTGCGCACCGCGCGGTACATCCACACCGCGCAGCCCGCGACCAGGAACGGCACCGGCAGCAGCCGCCAGAACAGCCCCGAATCGAACCAGCGTTCGGCAATCGCCGGATCCTGCAGCGGCGTCCACAGGCTGACGATCGCGATGAAGCCGAGCAACACGACGGTCAGCGGCCACACGACGCGATGCAGGCGGCGCTGCAGGTCGCCTTCGGTCTTCGCGACGAGCCAGCAGCAGCCGAGCAGCGCGTAGGTGACGATCAGGCCGAGGCCGGTCAGCAGGCTGAACGGCGTGAGCCAGTCGAACGCATCGCCGGCGAACACGCCGTCCTTGACCTGGATGCCCTGCAGGAACGCGCCGAGCGCCACACCCTGGAAGAACGTCGCACCGGCCGAGCCGCCGATGAACGCGAGATTCCACAGCTGCTTGGTGCGGCGCGCCTTCGCGCGGATCTCGAACGACACGCCGCGGAAGATCAGGCAGACCAGCATGAACACGAGCGGCAGGTACAGCGCGGACAGCACGGTCGAATACACGACCGGGAACACCGCGAACAGGCCGGCGCCGCCGAGCACGAGCCAGGTCTCGTTGCCGTCCCACACGGGGGCGACCGTGTTCATCATCAGGTCGCGTTCCTTCTCGTCTGGGAAGAACGGGAAGACGATGCCGATGCCGAGGTCGAAGCCGTCGAGCACGACGTACATGAAGAGCCCCAACGCGATGATCGCGGCCCAGATTACGGTGACGTCCATGAAAATCCTCGTATGCGTGTTGGGTGGGCCGTTCAGACGGTCTCGATCAGGTCGTCGACGGCCGACATCGGGCGGCGCGCGGTGTGGTCGGGGCGCGTGTCGGGCAAGTTGTCGTGCTTGACGTCCGGCAGCGCGGGGCCGGCCTTCATCAGCTTGAGCATGTAGTAGACGCCGGTGCCGAACACGAGGAAGTACACGATCACGAACGTCATCATCGAGATGCTGACCTGCTGCGCGGTGAGCGGCGACACGGCCTGCGCGGTGCGCATCACGCCGTACACGACCCACGGCTGGCGGCCCGCTTCGGTCGTCACCCAGCCCGCGAGCAGCGACACGAAGCCGGTCGGGCCCATCGCGAGCGCGAAGCGCTGGAACCATTTCGATTCATACAGGCGGCCGCGGCGGCGCAGGAACCACGCGAGCGCGGCGAGGCCGATCATCGCGAAGCCGAGGCCGACCATGATCCGGAAGCTCCAGAACACGACCGTCGAGTTCGGCCGGTCTTCCGGCGGGAATTCCTTCAGGCCGCGGATCTCGCCGTCCCAGCTGTGCGTGAGGATCAGGCTGCCGAGATGCGGAACCTTCACCGCGTAACGCGTCGTTTCGGCCTGCATGTCGGGAATGCCGAACAGGTTCAGCGGCGTGCCGCCCTTCTCGGTTTCCCACAGGCCCTCGATCGCGGCGATCTTCGCGGGCTGGTGCTTCAGCGTGTTGATGCCGTGCTGGTCGCCGATCAGCGCCTGCACCGGCGCGAGCACCAGCAGCAGCCACAGCGCCATCGAGAACATCTTCTTCACGCCCTGGTCGCGGCGGCCCTTCAGCAGGTGCCACGCGCCGGTCGCGGCGACCACCAGCGCGGCCACGATGAACGCGGCAATCGCCATGTGGAACAGGCGGTACGGGAACGACGGGTTGAAGATGATCGCGAACCAGTCGGTCGGCACGACGCGGCCGTCGACGATCTCGAAGCCCTGCGGCGTCTGCATCCAGCTGTTCGACGCGAGGATCCAGAACGTCGAGATGATCGTGCCGATCGCGACCATCAGCGTCGCGCCGAAGTGCGCGCGCGGGCCGACACGGTTCCAGCCGAACAGCATGATGCCGAGGAAGCCGGCTTCGAGGAAGAACGCGGTCATCACTTCGTACATCAGCAGCGGGCCGGTGACCGAGCCGGCGAAGCTCGAGAAGCCGGACCAGTTGGTGCCGAACTGATAGCTCATCACGACGCCGGAGACGACGCCCATCCCGAACGCGACCGCGAAGATCTTCGACCAGAACAGGCACAGGGTCTTGTAGTACTGCTTGCCGGTTTTGAGCCAGCGGTATTCGAGCACCGCGATGAAACTCGCGAGGCCGATGCTCAGCGCCGGAAAGACGATGTGAAAGGAGACGGTGAATGCGAACTGCAGGCGGGCCAGATCGAGGGCCGAGAAAGCGGTATCCATACCAGTTGACCGAAGCTGTCGATACCCGCCGGCGGGGCTGCCGGCGGACCCTGGCCAATGGCGGCTGCAGGGTTGGCTGGAGTATGGGACGCGATGTTGCGGCGCGAAATGTGCCAACTCGTCGCAGATGTCCAGCCCGCGCGCGGCCTTTGCGGGGTAAATCGTTGATTCGTATCAAGAACGCGTTGCATCGCGGGTGCGCGCGCGATGCGGCGGCCTGCCGCACCTGCGTCAATATGGCGCGATGCGGCATCGCAAGCGCGGCCGGCCCGCCGCAGTCAGGCAAACGCACGGCGAATTGCGTACACTCGGAGTCTCGTTTCTGCACCGCCGGTATCGGAGGTCCGTATCGGCATGCGTTCACTCTGGAAACACCGATGATCGATCTACGCAGCGATACCGTGACACGCCCCAGCTCCGCGATGCTGGCCGCGATGACCTCCGCCGAAACGGGCGACGACGTGTGGGGCGACGACCCGACCGTGTTGCGCCTGCAGGCCGCGACGGCCGAGCGCGCGGGCAAGGAGGCGGGCCTGTTTTTCCCGAGCGGCACGCAGAGCAACCTTGCCGCGCTGATGGCGCATTGCGAGCGCGGCGACGAATACATCGTTGGCCAGCATGCGCATACCTACAAGTACGAAGGCGGCGGCGCGGCAGTGCTCGGCAGCATCCAGCCGCAGCCGATCGAGAACGCGCTCGACGGTACGCTGCCGATCGACAAGATCGTCGCCGCGATCAAGCCGATCGACAACCACTTCGCGCGCACGCGCCTGCTCGCGCTCGAAAACACGATCGGCGGCCGCGTGCTGCCGACCGGCTATGCGGAAGAGGCCGTCGCGGTCGCGCGCAGCCACGGGTTGTCCGCGCATCTCGACGGCGCGCGCGTCTGCAATGCTGCGGTCGCATCGGGCCGCTCGATCGCCGAACTGGCAGCGCCGTTCGACACGGTGTCGATCTGCTTCTCGAAGGGCCTCGGCGCGCCGGTCGGCTCGGTGCTGGTCGGCAGCCGGCCGTTGATCGAGCGCGCGCATCGCTGGCGCAAGGTGCTCGGCGGCGGGATGCGGCAGTCGGGCATTCTCGCGGCGGCGTGCCTGTATGCGCTCGAGCACAACGTCGAGCGGCTCGCGGACGACCACGCGAATGCCGCGCATCTCGCCGCAGGCCTCGCACGCATCGACGACGTGAAGGTGCTGTCGCATGCGACGAACATGGTGTTCGCGCAGTTTCCCGAAGCCGACTGCGCGCCGCTCGAGGCATGGCTCAGCGCGCGCGGAATCCTCACGCAGATGCTCTACGCGTCGCGCTTCGTCACGCATTGCGACGTGTCGCGCGATGACATCGACACGTTCGTCGATGCGGTTGGCGCGTATTTCGCGCAGCGCCGCGGGTGAGGACGGAACGAGGACGCAACGTTCAGCGCGCGAGCGGCGCGAGCAGCCGCCGCGCGGCCTCGACGACGCGCGTGGACAGCGACGCCATCGCCGGCGACTGCACGGTCCACGCGTGCCAGTACAGCGTGACGTCGGTCGGATGCCGCGGCGCGAGATCGACGAGCCCTTGCGCGTCGAGTGGCGTGTCGCCGACGAGCGGCGCCGGCACCATCGCATAGCCGAGCCCGTGCTGCACGGCCGCGAAATGCGCATGGGTGCCCGGCACGTAATGGCACGGGTACGCGCCGACGGGCAGCCCGAATTTTTCCTCGAGAAACGACGACTGCAGCGTGTCGCGCCGCGAATACGCGACGACGGGCGCGCGGCGCGCGCTCGTGCGGGTCAGGCCGCGCGGAAACCAGTGCGCGGCGAACGCGGTCGCGGCGAGCAGCCGGTAGCGCATCGTGCCGAGCGGCGTCGCGACGCAGCCGCGCATCGGCTTCGGCTCGGTCGTCACGCAGCCGACCGCCATCCCGCTTTCGAGCAGCGCGAACGTGTGGTCCTGATCCTCGACGATCAGCTCGAACAGGATGCGCTCGCCGGCCAGCACCGATGTCAGCGCAGGCAGGAACCAGGTGCCGAGGCTGTCCGAGTTCAGCGCGATCGTGACCGAGATCGGCGATTCGCGCTCGGCCGCGAGCGCGCTTTGCAGATCGGCCTGCAGAATGGCGACGCGGCGTAGGTGCTGCAGCACGCGCTGGCCCGCGACGGTCGGCCGGCACGGCCGCGTGCGCAGCACGAGCGGCGTGCCGAGGCTAGTCTCCAGCGCACGCACGCGCTGCGTGACGGCGGACGCGGTCACGTGCAGGCGGACGGCCGCCTGCTCGAAGCTGCCGGTGTCGGCAACGGCCAGCAGCGCGGCGGCCTGCTTCGGATCGAGCGTCATCGACATGGGGGTGATGAGGTCCTTTGAAGGTGAACAGTGACGGGCCGGGGACGCATGCGCGTCGCCGGCGCAACGCGCGATTGTCCACGAAACGTGCAAAATGCGTCCACAGTCCCGCCGATTATCCGCGGCGCGCTTTCCGGCATCCTAGCGTGCATGCGGTGCGTGCATTCCGCGCAGGCAGCCGCGATAGGCAGAAACACACCGAGACACACAGACGCAACGGAGAACGAACGATGAGCAAGGTATTCAGGATCGCCGCGATCGCGGGTGACGGGATCGGCCAGGAAGTGATGCCGGAAGGCGTGCGCGTGCTGCAGGCCGCGTGCGCGAAATTCGGCCTGGACCTCGAATTCACGCATTTCGAATGGGCGAGCTGCGACTACTACCTGCAGCACGGCAAGATGATGCCGGACGACTGGCACGAAACCCTGCGCGGCTACGATGCGATCTACTTCGGCGCGGTCGGCTGGCCCGACAAGGTGCCCGATCACATCTCGCTGTGGGGTTCGCTGCTGAAGTTCCGCCGCGAATTCGACCAGTACGTGAACCTGCGTCCGGTGCGCCTGCTGCCCGGCGTGCCGTGCCCGCTCGCGAACCGCAAGCCCGGCGACATCGACTTCTACGTGGTGCGCGAGAACACCGAAGGCGAATACACGTCGGTCGGCGGCAAGATGTTCGAGGGCACCGACCGTGAATTCGTGCTGCAGGAAGCGGTGTTCACGCGGCACGGCGTCGACCGTATCCTCAAGTACGCGTTCGAGCTCGCGAACACGCGCCCGCGCAAGAAGCTGACGGCAGCGACCAAGTCGAACGGCATCGCGGTCAGCATGCCGTACTGGGACGAGCGCGTCGCGGCGGTCGCGGCCGGCTATCCGGACATCGCGTGGGACAAGCAGCACATCGACATCCTGTCCGCGCGCTTCGTGCTGCAGCCGGACCGCTTCGACGTCGTGGTCGCGTCGAACCTGTTCGGCGACATCCTGTCCGACCTCGGCCCCGCCTGCACGGGCACGATCGGCCTCGCGGCATCGGCGAACCTGAATCCGGAGCGCACGTTCCCGTCGCTGTTCGAGCCCGTGCACGGCTCGGCGCCCGACATCTTCGGCAAGAACATCGCGAACCCGATCGCGATGATCTGGTCCGGCGCGATGATGCTGGATTTCCTCGGCGACGGCGACGCGCGCTTCAAGGACGCGCACGACGCGATCATGCGCGCGATCGAGACGGTGCTGGTGGACGGGCCGCGCACGCCGGACATGGGCGGCACGGCGGATACGACGGCCGTCGGCCAGGCGGTTGCGGCGGCGATCTGACGCCGCAAGCGTGAAACGCGAGGCCGGATTCGGGATACCGAACGCCGGCCTGCTGCGCCGCATGCGGCTGCTCAAACGCCAAACGCGCATCGCTGCGCGCCTTCGGCTCAGTGCGGCGTGACCGCCGCTTTCGGCTGCGTCGCGAACGCGATCGCGTCGGCCGGTTCCGCCGCGCGGCACACGGCGGTGAGCTGCAGCCCTTCGCCGTCGTCGGCGGGCTGCACGTGCCCCTGTTCGAGCAGCAGCCGGCACGTGCCGTCCGGCAACAGCGCGCGGTACAGCGCGCGATAGTCGCCCTGACGGGCGAGCGCATCCTGCACCGCGGCCTCGCGCGCCGCGCGGTCGTCCGCGTGCACGCGTGCCTGCAGCTCCACATGGCGGCGCGGCGCGGCGGCCGCTTCGACGCCGAACAGCCGGCACCATTCATCCGATACGTTCACTTCGTCCTGCTCCGGCCGCCACTGCCATGCGCCGCGCCCCGCCAGGCGCTCGCCGCCGGCGAGCAGCGCGATCTGCGCGCGCAGCCGCTGTTCGACCGCCTTGCGTGCGCTGATGTCGATCGTCGTGCCGACCATCCGGGTCGGCCGGCCCGCATCGTCGACGAGCGTCGCGGTGCGCGATTCGATCCAGCGCACGGTGCCGTCGGGCAGCACGATCCGGAATTCCCACACATACGGCTCGCGCGCGGCGACCGCCTGCTGCAGCGCCTGGCTGTTGAGCCAGCTGCGCTCCTCGGGGTGCAGGATCTCCCAGAATTCCTCGTTGCTGTGGATTTCGCGGCCGTACAGCTTCGCGCAGTTGGCCGAATAGATCAGCTCGTCGCTGACGAGATTCCATTCCCACGTGACGATGCCGGCCGCTTCCTGCGCCTGCTTCATCCGCGCTTCGCTCGACACGATCTCGGCCGTGTAGCGGCGGCGCAGGTCGGTCATCGGCAGCTCGGTCTGCGCGCCGAGGCCGAGGTCCTTCACCGCGTCGTCGCCGTAGCGCAGCCAGACCCAGTTGACGTCGAGGAACGCGGCCAGCTTGCGCAGGTTCGAATAGTCGATCTCGCCGCCGCGCGTCCACTTGTGCACGGCCGGCCGCGAGATGCCGACCACGTCGGCGACCTGCTGCAGGCTCAGCTTCTTGTGCTCGAGGAGCACCTTGAGACGGAACGCGAACGTATCCTCGGACATCCATTCCTCTTTGTGACGGCGGCGCGCGGCCAAACGACAAGGGCGGCATGGCCCGCGGCCGCATCGTGCGGGCCGCGGGCCATGCCGCCGCGTCGGGAGGGGATGGCGCGCCGGGTTTCCCTGTATCCGCGGTAGTTTAACGGATACGGCGCGAGGAAAAATTTACAGGTCGATCACGAGCCGACGCGTGCGCGCACGCGACACGCACAGCAGGATCGTCTTCTGCGCGGCCTTCTCGTCGTCGTCGAGATACTGGTCGCGGTGATCGGCCTCGCCTTCGAGGATCGCGACCTCGCAGGTGCCGCACACGCCTTCGCGGCACAGCGATTCGATCTTCACGCCCGCGCGCTCGATCGCCTGCAGGATCGTCGTGTCCTCGGGCACCTCGAGCTCCAGCCCAGAGCGCGCGAGCACGACCGTGAACGCCTGGCCGGCCGTGTCGGTCGCCGCGAACTGCTCGGAATGGAGCTGCGCCTTCGGCCAGCCGAGCAGCGCCGCGTTCGCATACACCGCGTCGTTCAGGCCTTGCGGGCCGCACACGTACACGTGCGCGTCGGCCGGCAGCGACTTGAACAGGCGCAGCAGGTCGAGGCGCTGGCCGAGGCTGTCGACGTACGTGTGCACGTTCGCCGCGTGCGGGCCGGCCTTCAGTTCGTCGACGAACGCGCCGTGCTCGGGGCTGCGGTATGCGTAATGCAGTTCGAGTTCGAGTTCGAGTTCGAGTTCGAGTTCGAGTTCGCCGCCCGGCCGATGCTCGGCAAGCTGCGCGAGGAACGGCGTGATGCCGATGCCGCCCGCGATGAACACGTGGCGGCGCGCGCGGCGGTCGAGCTCGAACAGGTTCGCGGGCGAGCCGATCGCGAGTTGCGTGCCGGCCGTCACGCGCTCGTGCATGAACGCCGAGCCGCCGCGCGACGCTTCCTCGCGGCGCACGGCGATCTGGTAGTGCCGCGTGTCGTGCGGCGAGCTGAGCAGCGAATACGCGTTGTGATGCCACGCGTTGCCGTCCTGCATCGACACGAGCACATGCGCACCGCCGCTGAACGACGGCAGGCTCGCGCCGTCGGGCAGCGCGAGCGTGAAGCGCTTGATCAGCGGGGTCAGGGTCTCGACGGCGACGACGTCGACGGAGATCGATTCACGGGCATTCATCTGGCATTCCTTTACCGGCGGGCGGATCGGACGGGCGCCGCGCGGCGGGTATGGCTGGGGTCGTTCGGTCCGGGATACGGCGCGCAGCGGCCGAAGCCGCCGCGCGTGCAACGGGGATCAGGGGATCAGGTGCTCACGCCGCCCATGCACAGGTATTTGATCGACAGGAAATCTTCGATCCCGTACTTGGAGCCTTCGCGTCCGATGCCGGACTGCTTGACGCCGCCGAACGGCGCCACTTCGTTCGAGATCAGTCCGCTGTTGATGCCGACGATCCCGTATTCGAGCTGCTCGGCGACGCGCCATACGCGGCCGATGTCGCGGCTGTAGAAATACGCGGCGAGGCCGTAGATCGAATCGTTCGCGAGCCGCACGACTTCGTCGTCGGTCGTGAAGCGCACGATCGGCGCGACCGGCCCGAAGATCTCCTCGGTCAGCACGGCCATCCCGGGCTTCGCATCGGCGAGCACGGTCGGCGCGTAGAAGTTGCCGCCGCGCGGATGCGGCGCGCCGCCCACCAGCACGCGCGCGCCTTGCGCGAGCGCATCGCGCACGAGGCCGTCGACCTTGTCGCGCGCGGCTTCGTTGATCAGCGGGCCGATGTTGACGTCCGCGTCGAAGCCGTCGCCGACATTGAACGCCGCGACGCGCGCGGCGAACCGGCGGCAGAACTCGTCGTACACCGAATCATGAACGAAGAAGCGGTTCGCGCACACGCAGGTCTGGCCCGCATTGCGGTACTTCGACAGCAGCGCGCCTTCGACAGCCTTGTCGAGATCGGCGTCGTCGAACACGATGAACGGCGCGTTGCCGCCGAGTTCGAGCGACATCTTCTTGACCGTGTCCGAGCACTGACGCATCAGCAGCCGGCCGACTTCGGTCGAGCCCGTGAAGGTCAGCTTCTTCACGAGCGGGCTCGACGTCATCTCCGCGCCGATCTCGCGCGACTTGCCGGTCACGACGTTGACGACGCCGGCCGGAATGCCGGCCTGCTCGGCGAGCGCCGCGAGCGCGAACGCGGACAGCGGCGTCTCGTTGGCCGGCTTGATCACGATCGTGCAGCCCGCGGCGAGCGCCGGCGCGGCCTTGCGGGTGATCATCGCCGCCGGGAAATTCCACGGCGTGATCGCCGCGCACACACCGACCGGCTCCTTCGTCACGACGAGGCGCTGGTCCGGGTTCGGGCTCGGGATCACGTCGCCGTCGATACGCTTCGCCTGCTCGGCGAACCATTCGACGAA
The DNA here is from genome assembly GCF_017104785.1 of Burkholderia sp. Ac-20353. NCBI lineage: Bacteria > Pseudomonadati > Pseudomonadota > Betaproteobacteria > Burkholderiales > Burkholderiaceae > Burkholderia > Burkholderia sp. Ac-20353. The sequence goes on from NZ_JAAGPL010000047.1 coordinate 19,076, forward strand.
CGAGGCCGCATACGCGATCTCGCCGCGCGCTTCGGCGAGCGGCTTGCCCTGTTCGCGCGTCATCAGCGCCGCGAGGTCTTCCTGGCGGGCCATGATCAGCTCGAACCACGCGCGCAACAGGCGTGCGCGCTCCTTTGCGGTGGTGTTGCGCCAGCTCGCGAACGCCGCGTGCGCGGCATCGATCGCGGCGCGCGTCTCGGCCGCGCCCATGTTCGGCACGCGCGCGATCAGCTCGCCCGTCGACGGGTTGGTGACGTCGAGCGTCGCGCCGTCGTCGGCGCCGCGCCACACGCCGGCGATGTATGCCTGCTCACGCAGCAGGCCCGGTTGTTCAAGGAAAGTCATGTCGGTGTCGTCCTGGTGCGGGTTGGGTCAGTCCTGGCAGCCCTGGTACTGCTGTGCGAGCAGGTTGTGGAAGTGTGCAATGCCGTGTTCGCTGACGCCGCTGCGGCGCTGGTCGACCATGATCCGGCCCTGGCCGCGATAGCCGCGCGACTTCAGGCCCTTCTGCACGCTTTCGACGAGGCGCAGGTCTTCCGGGCGGAACACGTTGCGGTACCACTCGATCAGGTTCTTCTGGTAGTCGGTCAACGCTTCGTTCAGGAAGTAGATGTCGTAGTGCTGCAGCGTGATTTCCGCGCTGACCGGGAATTCATAGATCACGGTCATGAAGTCGGCGCCCGGCGGCACGTTGAACATCGTGCACGGCCATGCCCAGAAGCCCTGGAAGCTCGCGTCGGTGATCGACGGGTCGAGCTTGAACGAGCGCTCCGACGACTCCGCGTAACCGAACTGCAGCGTCCAGTTGCCGTGCAGCGTGTGCGTGTACTTGTCGATCTTCACCGAGTCGGAGAAGCCGGGGTGCGCGGGGCCGCAGTGATAGCACTCGAGATAGTTGTCGACGATCGACTTCCAGTTCGCAGGCGTCTCGGTGACGAAGCGCGCGGCGAGCTTCAGGTCGTCGATCACCGGGCATGCGGCGCGCAGGCGGTCCTGCATGCCCGGCAGCTGGTCTTCGACCGTGCCCGCGTCCGGATTCAGGTTGATGAACACGAAGCCCGCGTATTCCTCCACCTTGACCGGCACGAGGCTCGAGTTCTCCTTGTCGAATTCCAGCACGTGATCGCAATTGTTCGCGTGCGCGAGTGCGCCGTCGAGCTTGAAGGTCCATGCGTGGTACGGGCAGGTGATCACGTTCTTCGCCTTGCCGCTGCCCTCGAGGAGCTGATGGCCGCGGTGCGGGCACACGTTGTAGAACGCGCGCAGCACCTTGTCCTTGCCGCGCACGATCAGGATGTTCTCGCCGATCACTTCGCGCGTTACGTACTGGTTCGCTTCGGTCAGCTCGCTGCGGTGCGCGACGCAGATCCACGTGTCGGCGAAGATCTTCTCCTCCTCCGCCTTGAAGACCTCCTGCGACGTGTAATAGGTCTTCGGGATCGTCCACGCGAGTTCCGGGTTCGCGCAGAAATCGGCCGGGAGTTGCGGCAGCTTGGCTTTCTGGTGGAATTCGATCGGCAGGTAGGTCATGATGGCGTCGGGTTCTGAAAATTAACTGTCGGTTACGTTAAAACTAACGGTTAACGAAATATAGGGGATGTGCGGCTTGATTTGGATCAGGGTTATCCCGAGATGGACGGATCGCAATCGCCGAAGATGGCGGAATTTGTCTGATATTTGCGTTTGATCACAAGTCGCGACTATTTTTAGAAACGTCAATAGGCGAATGCGCCAGTAGGGTCGCCTAATTGAACTGCGTACCATTGTTAACCAGTAGTTCATTGTTAACTGAAGGTAACGACGGCAGCATACGATCGACCGCCGTGCCGTCGCCGGGCTCGCGCCCGGCCATCGGACGGTGCGCGACCGGCGCCATCGGACGCACATGGAGGAGACATGAGACAGGACGCAGTGGCCCACGGACTGGCGGTGGACGCCAGCCGGGGCAAATCGCGCATCGAGGCGCGCTCGATCGATTACGTGCCGCTCGCGGAGCGGCGCGGCAAGGCGTGGCATCTGTGGCCGGTGTGGTTTACCGGCGACGCGAATCTTGCGACGATCGCGTGCGGCGCGATCGGGGTCAGCATGGGCGGCAACCTGCTGTGGAGCGCGATCGCGGTGCTGATCGGCAACCTGCTCGGCACGTTTTTCATGGCGTTCCACTCGAGCCAGGGGCCGCAGCTCGGCCTGCCGCAGATGATCCAGTCGCGGCCGCAGTTTGGCTACATGGGCGCGCTGCTCGTGTGGGTCGTCGCGCTCGTCACGTATGTCGGCTACAACTCGTTCAACCAGCTGATGGCGGGGCAGACCGCGCATCACCTGCTCGGCACCGAGCCGCACGTCAGCTATATCGTATTCACCGCGATCGCGGTGGCGCTCGCGGTGTTCGGCTACGACCTGATCCACAAGGCGCAGCGCTGGCTTGCGATCGCGCTGCTGATCGCGTTGACGGTGTTCAGCGTCGGCATCTGCGTGAAGGTGCCGTTCCCGGCCGACCAGCTGTCGTTCGCGGGCTTCAAGGCGACGCCGTTCCTCGTGCAGCTGTTCGCGGCCGCCGCGTATCAACTGTCGTGGTCGATCTACGTGTCGGACTATTCGCGCTACCTGCCGCCGACGACCGGCGTGCGTGCGACGTTCTGGTGGACCTTCACGGGCGCGCTGATCGGCGGCGTGTGGATGATGCTGGTCGGCACGGCTGCCGCCGCGCTGAACTCGAAGATCGAGATCGCCGACGCGGTGCAGCGCGCGGGCGACGCGATCCATCCGGGTTTCGGTTCGATCACGCTGCTGCTGTCGCTGCTCGGGCTGCTCGCGATCACGGGCCTGAATTTCTACGGTGCGTCGCTGACGCTGCTCAGCATCACCGACTCGTTCAAGCCGCTGAAATCGAGCGCCGGCAAGCGCATCGTGAGCCTCATGATCGTCGCGTTCGTCGCGACCTCGCTCGCGTTCGCCGCATCCGACGATTTCATGGGCAAGTTCGGCGACTTCCTCGGCATCCTCGGTTATCTGTTCACACCGTGGACCGCGATCAACCTCGTCGACTTCTTCCTCGTTCGTCATACGCACTACTCGGTGCGCGAGATCTTCAACCCGCGCGGCATCTACGGCCGCTGGAACTGGCGCGGCCTGACCGCGTACGCGATCGGCTTCGTCGCGATGATCCCGTTCTTCAAGACCGAGATGTACAGCGGCCCCGTCGCGCGCGCGCTCGGCGGCACCGACATCGCGATGCTGGTCGGCCTGCCGGTTGCCGCGCTCGTCTATCTGTGGGCCTGCCGTTCGCTCGACACCGAAGCGGAACGCAAGCTCGTCGAGGCAGCCGATCGCGGCCTGAACTGATCCGTCACAACCGAACTCCCCACACTCGATGAAAAGCATTGTTTCGAAGGCGCTGCCGCTGGCAGCGCTGGCTTTGGCGTGCGCGGCGACGGACAGCCGCGCGCAGAGCAGCGTCACGCTGTATGGTGTGCTCGATGCCGGCATCACCTACGTGTCCAATACGGGCGGCGCGCACGTCGTGAAATTCGACGACGGCGTCGCGTACGGCAACCGCTTCGGGCTCAAGGGCACCGAAGATCTTGGCGGCGGCCTGAAGGCCGTGTTCGCGCTCGAGAGCGGCTTCCATCTCGGCAACGGCAAGCTCGGCTTCGGCGGCGCCGAATTCGGGCGGCAGGCGTATGTCGGCCTGCAGAACGACTGGGGCACGCTGTCGTTCGGCAACCAGCTCGACATCACCAATGAGCTCGTGTCGATCTACAACATCTCGGCGTGGGGCAGCGGCTATGCGATCCATCAGGGCGACTTCGACCGCTTCAACGGCGACCGCCTGCCGAACTCGGTGAAGTTCCTGTCGAAAGACCTGAGCGGCGTCAAGTTCGGCGCGATGTACTCGTTCGGCAACGTTGCCGGCAACTTCCATCGCAACAGCGCATGGAGCGCGGGCGCGAGCTATACGAAGGGCGACTTCTCGATCGGTGCCGCGTACACGCGCCTGAACAACCCGAGCGGCATCTATGCGTTCGATCCGTACGCGATGATCGGCACGCACACGTTCCTCGGCCAGCAGACCGTCACCGTCGATCCGGCGACCGGCGCGCGCACCGACCTGTTCGCCGACACGCCGATGAACGTCGACAGCCAGGGAACGTTCGGCATCGGCTCGAGCTACACGATCGGCAAGCTGACGCTGGACGGCAACTTCTCGTACACGACGATCAAGGGCTTCGGCCAGTCGTCGCACATGCAGTCGTACGAAGGCGGCGGCTCGTACCAGTTCACGCCGGCGCTGAGCCTGATCGCGGGTTACCAGCACACGCGCTTTGAAGGCCATCACTGGAACATGGGCAGCGCGGGCCTCCATTACCTGCTGTCGAAGCGTACCGACGTCTACCTCTCCGGCGATTACCTGCGCGCGTCGCAAGGCGTCGATGCGGTGATCGGCTACAGCTTCACGCCGTCGACGACGCAGACGCAGGCCGACGTGCGGATCGGCATGCGGCATTCGTTCTGACCGGAGCGTGCGATGAACGATGCGGCCGTCACGCCCGAACTCGGCGACCTGCGCGTGTTCTGCATGGTCGCGCGCAAGGCCAGCTTCAGTGCGGCGGCCGATGCGCTCGCGATGTCGTCGTCGTACGTGAGCAAGCGCGTCGGGATGCTCGAGGCGAGCCTCGGCATCCGGCTGCTGCACCGGTCGACGCGCCGCGTCGCGGTGACGGATGCCGGCGAGCGCGTGTACGCGTGGGCCGAGAAGATCCTCGACGACGTCGAGCATCTGGTCGAGGACGTGTCGACGACGCGCCGCGTGCCGCGCGGTACGTTGCGCGTGTCGAGCAGTTTCGGCTTCGGCCGCAACGTCGTCGCGCCGGCGCTGGCCGAACTGTCGGACCGCTATCCGCAGCTCAACGTGCGGCTCGAACTGTTCGACCGGATCGTCGACGTCGCGGCCGAGGGTTTCGATGTCGACGTGCGGATCGGCGACGAGATCGCCGGCCACCTGATCGCGAAGCAACTCGCGTCGAACTACCGCGTGCTGTGCGCGTCGCCCGACTATCTCGCGCGGCACGGCGTGCCGAAGCAGGTTGGCGATCTCGCGTCGCACGCGTGCGTCGCGATCAAGGAGCGCGACCATCCGTTCGGCGTATGGCGGCTCGACGTGCGCGGCGAGACGGTGTCCGTGCAGGTGACGGGGCCGCTGTCGAGCAATCACGGCGAGGTTGCCGTGCAATGGGCGCTCGCCGGGCGCGGCATCGTGCTGCGCTCGATCTGGGACGTGCAGCCGCTGATCGACGCGGGCCGGCTGCAGCGCGTGCTGCCGGGCGTCTCGCAGCCCGCGAACGTGTGGGCCGTCTATCCGGCGCGGCTCGCGCAATCCGCGAAGGTGCGCGCGTGCGTCGAGTTTCTGAAGGAGGCGCTTGGGGAGTCCGGGGGGCCGGCGCGGCGCGAACCGGCGATGTGGGAATGACGGGGTGCACACCGCACACCACTCCCCGGCAAAAGAACGCCCGCCTTGCGGCGGGCGTTTTCAGGTCACGCCTCCGTTACGCGACGCCCGTCGGCAAGCTATTGCCAGGCGGGTGCCGGCGTGATCTGCGTCGTGTACGCGGTCGCAGGCAGCAGCGTGATCGTCGAGTTGCTCTGACCGCCGTACGTTTCATGCACGGTGCCGAACGTCACGCCAGTGACCGGCACCACCACCGATTGCCCGTCGCTGCGCGTTGCGCTGACCGTGATCGACTTGCCCGGCACGAGTGTAGCGGCCACGCTTGACGTGTCGAACACGAGCCGCTGCTTCGCGAGCACGCCGGCATCGGACAGGTATGGACTGCGGATCGGCAAGCCCTTGTAGTACTTGTTGTACTTCGTCAGCACCGCGCTCATCAGGTCGCCGAGCAGGAAGCTCGTGCCGCTGTACACGCGCAGGTTCGACTGGTGGAACATCAGCGGCCGCATGTCGAACGTGAGCAGGTAGCTCACGAGCGTATCCGATACCTTGTCCAGCACCTGCGGATAGGTCAGGTCATAGCCCCACTTCGTCGGATCGATGCCGTTAGCGCCGTAGAAGTAGTTGTACTCGTCGACCCATTCCTGCGGCTGCGACACGTTGAAGAACAGCGCGGTCGCATAGCGCGGAATCTCGAAGATGTTCTGGTTCACGCAGTTGAACTTGCCCGCGTTGAATGGCGGCAGCGGCCACGCGACGCCGTTGTTGTTGATCGGGCAGCCGGGCGTGCCGACCGGCGGGGTCGGCTTCGACGAATCGGAGACCAGCACCGAGATGCCGAACTGCTGCAGCGCGCCGAGCGTCGTCGTGTTGTAGAGCCCGGAGATCTCCGGCGTGACGATCACGGACGTGTTGTAGTTCTCGAAGCCGAACGTCTGCGCGACGTTGTCGTTGTTCGCCAGCTCGGTCGTGACCTGCGAGGCCGTGGTCGTGAACGGCGGGTCGAGCAGGATGTGATCGTACGTATGCGTGATCCACTTGAACTCGTATTCGTTCGCGTTGGTCTCGGTCGACAGCGTATCGGTGCCTGTCGTCGGGTAGTTGCCGAGGCCGCCGTAAGCGGTGCCGTAGCCCGACCCGTTGAACGCCAGCGTGAACTTCAGCGCGCCCGCGTTCGCGGTATTCGCGTTCGCGTTGTCCTGCCAGTTCATCGTGTTGTCGAAATCGGTGCCGACGGTCCGGTACTCACAGGCGGTCGTGCCGGTGTTCGGGTTCGTCGAGCCGACGGGGCTGCCGAGCGGGCACTGGCCCTGAGGGTTCGTCGATGTGTACACGCAGGGCTTGTTGGGCTGGCAGTTACCGTTTCTGACGTCGTACCACATGCCCGTGTAGTCCGATACCGCGTACGGGAAGATCTCGTCCGGAATCCCGTTGTCGTCCACCTGTGGATCCATGTACGCATGCCGCACGCCGACGAACAGCCCGCGCGTGACCCAGTTGACGAGGCCGTACGACAGCGTCATCGAATGCATCAGGTATGGGTTGTTGTCGAACGAGACCGCCATGATCTCGCGCGACGTGCTGTCACCCGCGACGGGCGTCGTGTTGCCGAACAGGCAGGTCGACGCGACCGAATACGTGACGTTGTTGGTGCCGGTGCCCTGGACCTGCGTCGTCGTCGTCGTGCCGGCCGGCAGCGGGCTCGCGGGCGACATGAAGTACGTCCACGCGTTCTGCACCGTCAGCGGGTTCGCGGCGCTCGTGCCGGCATTCATGTACGGGAACAGCGTCTTGCCGGTGGCCGTCAGCGTCGTGTTGAGCGGCGACGCCGTGGTGTCGCGGTAGCCGACGTACTGCATGCAGCCCGTGTCGCCCGGCCACGTGTAGACGCTCGCGAGCCGCACGTTGTACTTGAATTGGTAGCGCGCGAGCGTCGTCGCAAGCGCGCCGCCGGTGAACGGGTTCATGAAACGGGCATCGCTGATCGGCATGATGATGCCCTGGTACTTTGCGTGGTCGCCGGTTTCGAGCGCCGGCAGCGTCGGATTGTTGGTGTCGTAGCTGTAGATCGTGTACGGCACGCCCAGGCGGTCGAGGATCGTTTGCGTCGCCAGCAATTCAGGACTGTTGCCGGCCTGCTGACTGGCGAGCACCAGCACCTTCAGGTCGATCTGCGCATCAGCCGGGACGGCTTGCGCGACCTGGACGGCAGCACACAGCCCCGCAGCGGCCAGCCCGCGCACCACAGGCCCCGGGTTGTGAAAAAACGTTCGCGTTGCACTCATGGCAAACCTCACGTATCGGATATCTAATCGATGAACCTGTTCCCCGACGATGAAGCGACCGTGGTGCTTATAGTGGATTCGGCTTGATCTTCTGTTTGCTGTTCACTTCGCTCGGATGCGGGCCGGTCGGCAGCGTCGGGAATTTGGCCGCGATGCTGCCTTTCACCGGCAGCGAGCCATGGCCGACATGACGCGGTTTGCCGGCAGCGATTGCCGCCGGGGAACCGAGCGTGGCGACCGCGACGGCGCCCGCGCACAGTCCGGTCAGCAGTGCGCGCCACACGCGCAGCGACTCGTTCGTACCTCGTACTTTCATGGTGTCCTCCTGAAGCATCTGACGTTGTTCGATACGTTGCAAAAACGACTAACCGCCCGGCGGCCTGCCCGGCATGTATGCCGGGTAGCGGCCCCTGGAATCGGTGGGGTCAACAAGACGGAGTTCCCGTACCGGCCGGCGGCCGGTGTGGCGCGGCATCAGTGGTGCGGTGGTGCGGCCGCGTGCGTGCGGGCGCGTTCGAGGTGGCGTCGTAACGCCGGTGCCGCGCGTCGACGAATTTGCTGTAGAGGCAAGCGAGCAATGTGCCAATTGATTCAAGTCAATGATTTTATTGATGATTTTTTGCCGTGCGTACAGTGTTCCCCGCCTCGGCGCGAGAAAAATGTTTCATCGGTGATCCGCCTGCCGACACGCGCGGCGGCACGGCGCCGCGCGCATGGCCTCACGCGGCGTCTGCGCGCGTGACGGCGGTTTCGCTGCGCGTCGCACCGGCTCGATCGCGAGTGTTGCGCACGCGTATCGTGCGTCGGAGCACGGAGCGAACTGCTGCCCGTGACGCGCGCATTTTGTCCTAACCTTTAAACGCGCGCGGGGTGGAGCGCGTCCCGCCTGCGGAGGCTTGTGCGCCGCCGGGCCGGACGCGGGCACTGGCGTGCGCGGCAGTCGCCAGCGTTACGTTCGACGAATCAGGGCGCGGCCGCGCCGGGGCGGCGCGGGCGTCATGAGGGTTCCATGCCATGGAGGAAGAAAATGTCGATTCGACTAGGAGAGGAAGCGCCTGATTTCACCGCCGAGACCACCGAGGGGACGATCCGGTTCCACGAGTGGATCGGTGACCAGTGGGCGATCCTGTTCTCTCATCCGAAGGATTTCACGCCAGTGTGCACGACCGAGCTCGGCTACATGGCCGGGCTGAAGCCGGAATTCGACAAGCGCAACACGAAGATCATCGGGCTCTCCGTCGATCCTGTCAGCGATCACCAGAAATGGGTGAAGGACATCGAGGAGACGCAGGGGCACGCGGTCAACTATCCGATGATCGGCGACGATACCCTGACGGTCGCGAAGCTGTACGACATGATCCACCCGAACGCGAGCGGCGGCCCGCGCACCGCGGTCGACAACGCGACGGTGCGCTCGGTGTTCATCATCGGGCCTGACAAGAAGGTCAAGGCGATGCTGGTCTATCCGATGAGCGCCGGCCGCAATTTCGACGAGGTGATGCGCCTGCTCGACGCGCTGCAGCTCAACGCGCAGCATACGGTCGCGACGCCGGTGAACTGGAAGCCGGGCGATGACGTGATCATTCCGACGTCGGTGTCGGACGACGACGCGAAGCAGAAATATCCGCAAGGCTTCAGGACCTTGAAGCCGTATCTGCGGTATGTGACGCAGCCGCGCTGACGCGGCCCGCGCCGCTTGTCCTGCGCTGCGTAGGGAGGCGCGTAGGGAGTCTCTTAAGGCAGGACTTAAGGCGGCGCAATTTCATGACGGGGGCGGATCGGCCGGCGATGCGGGCCGATCGCGCCGACGGGCGGCAGGGCGGCGCGCGGCGTCGGCCGTGCCGCGCGCGGGGACTGGCGACGGAGCGACATCGTGGTGATTTTCCGGCAACTCTTCGATCAGCAATCGTCCACCTACACGTATCTGCTGGCCGACCGCGCGTCGCGCGAGGCCGTGCTGATCGATCCGGTGTTCGAGCAGGTGCGCCGCGACGTGGCGCTGCTCGACGAGCTCGGGCTGCGGCTCGCGATGACGATCGACACGCACGTGCACGCGGACCACGTGACGGGCGCGTGGCTGCTGAAGCAGCGCACCGGCAGCGCGATCGCGTTCTCGGCGGCGAGCGGCGCGCAGGGCGCGGACCGCTATCTGCGCGACGGCGACCGCTGCCCGTTCGGCGGGCGCTACCTGACCGTGCGCGCGACGCCGGGCCATACGAACGGCTGCATCAGCCTCGTGCTCGACGACGAGTCGATCGCGTTCACCGGCGATTGCCTGCTGATCCGCGGCACGGGACGCACCGATTTCCAGCAGGGGGATCCGCGCGCGATGTACCGCGCCGTCCACGGCCGGCTCTTCACGCTGCCGGAAACCTGTCTGCTTTATCCTGCGCACGACTATCGCGGGCTGACGGTGACGAGCGTCGGCGAGGAGCGGCGTTTCAATCCGCGCCTCGGCGGCGATCTCAGCGAGGACGATTTCGCGGGCTACATGACGAACCTCGGGTTGCCGCACCCGCGGCAGATCGACGTCGCGGTGCCGGCGAACCTGAAGTGCGGCCTTGCGGTCGGCGCGCCCGAGCAGCGCGCGGAACCCGACTGGGCGCCGCTCGTGTACACGTTCGCGGGGTTCTGGGAAATCGATCCGCAGTGGCTCGAGGATCATCTGAACGCGGTGCAGGTCGTCGACGTGCGCGAACCCGCCGAATTCACGGGGCCGCTCGGGCACCTGCCCGACGCGACGCTGATTCCGCTCGGCGAACTGGCCTCGCGCGCCGGCGAGCTCGGCCGCGAGCGGCCGGTCGTGACCGTGTGCCGGGCGGGCGGCCGGTCCGCGCAGGCGACCGTGATCCTGCGCAACGCGGGCTTCGAGGCGGTCGCGAATCTCGGCGGCGGAATGCTGCGCTGGCGGGCCGAGGGGCGGGCGGTTGTGAATGGCCGGCAGTAGTAGCCGGCATCTGCTTCAACCTCGCCGACCGTGGCGCCGCGCCGTTCCCGTTCTACGCGCACTGAACACATCGCATCGCTCGGTCGTTCGCGCACGTGATCGCGTACCGGAAGCGTCTGCTTGCGTGGTCGTCGTTCTCGTGTGCGGTCGATGAGGCACGGCCGCATCGCGGGCTCTTTCCGGGCGGCACACCGGATCGCGATTGATCTGCAGCGTGCCGGTCGCGGCGCGCGACGTTGCCGCGTGCGACCGGCAGCGCGCGGCGGTTCGTCGTGACAGCAAGAGTGGCAGCATCGCGGCGTCCGTTGCGGTCACATCGTTCGCGAGGCCGACTGCGCGAGCGTCAGCAGTTCGTCGAACTGCGTGATCAGCTCGAAGCACAGCAGGAACGCGAGCGTGTAGGCCGGTGCGGGAAAGCGTTCGATCAGCTGCAGGACCGGCCGCGCGCAGCGGGTGCGGATTGCGTCGCGCGTCATCAGCAGCGTGATCGCGACGCCGATCGCCGCGCCCGCGAGCAGGTCGGTCGGATAGTGAAAGCCGAGATACGCGCGTGGCACGCAGATGAACACGACGGTGTACAGCAGCGCGAGCACGCCGATGCGGCGCGATATCAGGAAGATGCCGGTCGAGATCGCCATCCACAGCATCGCGTGATCGCTCGGAAACGAGCTCCAAGCCTGCAGCGTCGCCGCACGCAATTCCGCGGACGGAAAGTGCAGATGCAGTTCCGGGTTGTAGATCGGCCGCACGCGGAACGGCAGATAATGCGCGAGCAGCCGGCCGCTCGCGAGCGCGGCGAGTCCGCTCGCGAGTGTCGCGATGACCATCTCGCGCTGCCATTCGCTGCGCGGGCCCGGCTGGAACCAGAGCCAGCACAGCACCGGAATCAGCACGAAGCCCTTGAACGTGTACAGGCCCGCAACAACGCGGATCACATGGTTCAGCAACGGGCTGAACGTGATGTGGGTCAGGAAAAGCTGGATCGAAGTGTCGAAGTCGTTCATGTTCTGCGGCCCCGGCGGACGCGCAGCGCATGACATGTGCGGCCGGAGGGATCAAAAGCGCGCTCGACAGGCAAGCGCAACGGGGGGCAAGTATGTCACCCGTTATTTCGAAGAAAATGCGAAAAAATAGGGGGAATCCCCTGATGAAACGGGTCTGCGTGATGGGGCCGGATTCGAGGGCGCCGTGTGGCGCGGCGCGCGAGGATTTCTCAGGCACAGCGCCGATGCGGATGCGGGTGCCAGGAAAATAATTGGGTGAACTGGACAATGCGTTGCGCGTGCAACGTCATTGCATCGAGTGAGGGGATTTGCCTCGCCGTGCGGCGAAATCTGCCGCGTGACGCACATGCGCGCCAGCGCTTGTCGAAAATAAAAGAAAAGACGGGCAAGCACGAGGTGCTGCCCGTCCGGGTTGCCGTGGTGCGATCGCAGAGTTGGCTGCATGGGCCGCGATCGCATGGATCACGGGGTCACATGGATCGCGCCGATATCGGTCGCGACCCTTCACCGTATCAGCGCCGCCAGATCCGCACGCCAAGCGCCGCGAGCGACGTGACGACGGCCAGCACGATCACCGCATTCCACCCCAGTTGCGCGAGCAACAGACTGCCGATCGCGGCGCCTGCCGCCATGCCGATGAACATGCCGACGAACAGCACCGCGTTGAGGCGGCTGCGCGACGCCGGATCGATGCGGTAGACGATCGCCTGATGCGCGATCAGCGTTGCCTGCACGCCGAGGTCGAAGCCGATCGTGCCGGCCGCCAGCAGCGCGAGCTGCGCATGTGCGGACATCAGCGGCGCGAGCGCCAGGACGGCGAACGACAGCGTTGCGATGCCGATGCCGAGTCGCGTCACGTGTTCCGGGCCGTGGCGATCAGCGAGGCGTCCGGCGACCGGCGCGGCCAGCGCGCCGGCTGCGCCCGCGAGACCGAACGCGCCGGCGGCCGCGCTGCCGAGATGAAACGGCGCGCCGTGCAGCATCACCGCGAGCGTCGACCAGAACGCGCTGAAGCCCACCGACAGCAGCCCTTGCGCGAACGCCGCGCGCCGCAGCGCGGGATGGCGGCGCCACAGCTCGCCGAGCGAGCCGATCAGCGCGCGATACGGCAGCTGCGTCGTCGGCTGAAAGCGCGGCAGGCCGCGTGCGGACACGATGCCGATTGCCGCGACGCTTGCGGCGGCGATCACGAACATCGCGCGCCAGCCGGCGTTTGCGGCGACGAAGCCGCTGACGACCCGCGACAGCAGGATGCCCATCAGCAGGCCGGTCATCACCGTGCCGACGACCTTGCCGCGATGCGCGTCGTGCGCAAGCGTCGCCGCGGCCGGCACGACGTCCTGCGCCATCGTCGCGGCCAGCCCGATCGCGAAGCTGGCCGCGAGCAGCAGGCCGATCGACGGCGCAACTGCTGCAAGCAGCAGCGCGACGACGAGCGCGGCCGCCTTCGCGACGATTACGCGGCGGCGATCGAAGCGGTCGCCGAGCGGCGCGAGCAGCAGGATGCCGAGCGCATAGCCGAGCTGCGTGAGCGTCGGCACGAAACCCACCGCGCGTTCCGACGCGCCGAGGTCGGGCCCGAGCACGCCGAGCATCGGCTGGCTGTAGTAGAGCGGCGCGACCGCGAGGCCGGCCGCGGCGGCGAGCAGCAGCACGAGGCGGCCATCGAGCGGTGTGACAGCGTGAGCCGCATGCGCATGCGCGAGCGGCTCACGGGCGGCGGCGGGATTCGTCGGGGTGGACATGATCGGGTCCTTCGTCGGGTGAGGAGATGGACGCGAGTGTGACGGTCGGGCCCGAACGACGGTAGTACCGTCGCACGCAGATTTGTTATACGCTCCACGTATGAACAAGAAACCCCCGGTCATGCCCGCTGCTGGCGGGCTTCCGCGCAATGTCACGGTTCCGGTCGACGGTGCCGGATATCGTTTCGAGCTGATGGAGACGTTCGTGCGCATAGTCGAATCGGGCAGCCTGTCGGCGGCCGCCGCGCAGCTGCGCACGACGCAGCCGACGATCAGCCGCCGGTTGCAGGCGCTCGAGCGTTCGCTCGGCGTGCGGCTGCTGCAGCGCACGACGCATGCGATGCGGCTGACCGTCGACGGCGAGCGCTGCTTCAAGCGCGCGAAAGAACTGCTCGCGAGCTGGGCGTCGTTCGAAGCCGACTTGCGTGGTGCGCAGGAGGAGCCCGAGGGGCTGCTGCGGGTCGCGGTGCCGCACGCGTTCGGCCAGGAGCGCTTCGTGGGGCCGCTCGCGCAATACTTGCGCGCCTATCCGCGCGTGTCGGTCGAATGGTTGCTGCAGGACGAAGTGCGGGACTTCATCGGCAGCGGCATCGACTGCGCGATCCAGGTCGGTGAGCCGACCGATCCGGGCGTCGTTGCGATCCGGCTGTCGAACGTGCCGCGCTTCGTGGTTGCTGCGCCGTCGGTGCTGGACGGCGCCGACGTGCCGGCCGATCCCGACGCGCTCGCCGCGTTGCCGTGGCTCGCGTTGCGCACGTATTACCGCAACGAGCTGGCGCTCACGCATCGCGTGACGGGCGACACGCGGCGCATCGCGATCCGTCCGCGTATCAGCACCGCGAACCTGTATGCGCTGCGCAGCGCGGCGCTGCTGGGTGTTGGCGCATGCGTCGGGTCATCGTGGATGCTCGACGACTATCTCGCGAACGGGCGCCTCGTGCATCTCGCGCCGCAATGGGAGGCCGCGCCGCTGCCGGTCTATCTGACCTATCCGCATGCGCAGTTCTATCCGTCGAGGCTCGTGCGGTTCGTCGCGCTGATGCGCGACGCGGTGCCGGCACTCGTCGAGGAGCGCAGCGGGCCGCGCTGACGCGCGCGGCGACCGGCCCGCTCAGCCGCGCCGGATGCCTTCCGGCAGCGCGCTGATCCGCCGCACTTCGGGCGAGTCCAGCCACGCACGCGATCCGACGCAATCGATGAACATCGCGGTTGCGTCCTCGCCCCAGAACAGGTCGCCGTTCAGTTCGAACGTCGGCACGCCGAACACGTCGTGCGCGATCGCGTCGTCGGTGTACGCGCGCAGCGTGTCCTTCACCGGCTGCGTGTCGACGGCACTTACGCCGTCCGGAAAACCGACGGCGTCGCATAGTGCGGCGAACCCTTCCGGTGACGCGACGTCGTGCCCGTCACGCCAGATGTACCGGAAGATGCGCCGGATCGTGTCGAGCGAGCCGCCCATCGCGATGGCGAGCCGCAGCGGCTTGATCGGGTTGAACGGATGCGCGGCCGGCATCCGGAACGGAATGCCGAGCTTGTCGGCGCGGTATTGCGCGTGGCGATAGGTAAAGACGCGCTTCGCGGCGATCTCGGCCGGCGCCTTTTGTCCCCAGTGCGCGAGCAACGCGCCTAGCACGATCGGACGCGGCTCGACGGTCAGCGCTGGCGGCAGGCGCTCGAACTGCTCGATCTGCAGATACGCGAACGGCGAAACGAAATCGAAATACCACGTGGCGGTGCTCGGGGTAGTCATCGCGGGTGTCCTGTTGGGCATGGCCGGGGTGTGCGCCGGTGTCGGCGGCGCGCGCGTCGTGGTGGCAGGGATGGGAACAGTGTCGCATGCGGACGGGATTCGCGCAGCGTTTCGGCTGGCCGGTGCGCAAGCCGTTTGTCGAATGGCGCGCGGCAAGCGGTGCGCGACGTCCCGCTCTCAGCAGACCTTCGTGCGCGGCGCATCCAGATGCCCGCTGATGCGGGTCTTGCTCACCGCAGTTTGCTGGCCAGTGCGTCGAGCTGGTCGATGCAGATGTTCCAGCCTTCGAAGAAACCGAGGTGTTCGTGCCGGTCACGCGTGGCCGCGTCGGGATGCATCACGCGTGCTTCGTAGTGGCAGAGCGCACCGTCATCGCGCATCGTGATCACGGCCGTGAAGCCAAGCCACGGCGTGTGAGGCCGCCAGTCCGCCGTCAGCATCGACGTGAACACGAGGCGCGACTCGTGCACGATCTCGAGGAAGCAGCCGGGGTTGTCGCTCGTGCCGCCGTCGGGGCCGCGCATGAACGTGTGGAATGCACCGCCCGGCCGCAGGTCGAACGCGCGCACCTCGGTGGTCCACGGCTTCGGACACCACCATTGCTGCAGCAGTTCGGGGTCGGTCCACGCGCGCCATAGCGCGGCGCGTGGGGCGCGCAGTTCGCGATTGATCACAAGGTCGCGGGTTTCTGCGGGTTCGGTGTGGCTTGCTGACATGGGCCTGCTCCTGTTCGTGATGGCGTTCGACGAATTCGATCATGCGATCCGATCGCGCTTGACGATCGCGCAGCGTGTCGGGTCGGACGACGCATGGAATACGTCGCTGACGCCGGTTTGAAAGTCAGTCATGCGGCAAATATAGGACGGCAGCCAGCGAAATGCGATGTCGTGGCATGATGGCCGGCGATGCGCGCGACCCGCGTGGAACGGCGCACGCGTCGCGATCGCGTGCCGCGCCCGACGCAAGATGCCGGCAACGTGCTCGCGCGCGAGTCGCTGCCGCACACATCGCGCACACGACACCAACCCGCTCGCCGGAGACCCGCATGACCGCACCCGAAATCGTGATCCGCCACGTGGACGCGAGCGAAGCGCTCGCCTGTATCGACGCGCTGGCCGACGTCCTGATCGATTGCGTCGAAGGCGGCGCGTCCGTCAGCTTCATGCTGCCGATCGCGCGCGCCACGGCGCGCGACTTCTGGAAACGCGTGGCCGACGGCGTCGCGACCGGCGAGCGCATCCTGATCGTCGCGGAGGACGCGGACGGCCGGATCGTCGGCACCGTGCAGGTCGTCACCGCGCAGCCGGAGAATCAGCCGCATCGCGCGGATGTCGCGAAGATGCTCGTGTGCCGGCGCGCGCGGCGGCAGGGGATCGCGGCGCGCCTGATGGCGGCGGTCGACGCGGCGGCGCGTGCGGCCGGCAAGACCGTGCTGGTGCTCGACACCGTGACGGGCGGCGATGCCGAGCGGCTTTACGAGCGCGCCGGCTGGCAGCGCGTCGGCGTGGTGCCGAATTTCGCGCTGATGCCCGACGGTGCGCCGTGCGCGACGACGTTCTTCCACAAGCAGCTCGCGTAGCGGAGCCGATCGACGCTGCGGCGACGCATGCAGCCGCCTGCAACGTCACGCCGGCGCGGCCGGACTGTCGAGCGCGTCGACGAGCGACGCGCGGCCCGCATCGAGGATCTCGTCGGCGAGCGCCGGATCGGCGTCGGCGATCGCACGCGACAGCAACAGCGCACCGACCATCTGGCTGAACACCGCGAGCGCATCGCGCCGGCTGTCCTGCGCCGGATTGCGGTCCGCGGCCACCTGCGCGGCGAGCCGGTCGAGATAGACGGCGAGGCCGCCCGCATAGCATTCGCGCGCGGCGGCGCCGAGCCGTGGTGCGTCGCCGGCGAAACCCGCAAGCGGGCATCCGGCGTCGACGTTGTCGCGATGCTCGGCGGACAGGTAGCGCGTGATCGTCGACGTCAGCGCGCCGCCCGTCGGCGAATCGGCGCGATCCTGCATCGCCTTGTCCATCACGGCGGCCACCAGCGCATCCTTCGACTTGAAGTGGTTGTAGAAGCCGCCTTGCGTAAAGCCGGCTTCCTTCATCAGTTCCGTCAGCCCGACCGCGTCGACGCCGCGCGCCCGGAACAGTCGCTCGGCCGCCGCGACGATCGCGCTGCGGTTCTCGGCCGCCTGCTGCCTCGATACGCCCATCGATCACTCCCTTTTTTCTGAGATCGCGTTCATTGAAAATAACAATGGTGATCACCATTGACACAGCCAAAACCCGCTGACACAATGCGTCGCAAAGACAATGGTGATCGACATTGACATCAAGTGTAGCCGACTTCGCGCGAACCGCGAAGCACGCGCGGCGGGCCTGATGTCCGGCGATCGCGGTCTTTCGGGGTGCGAGCGCGGAGCGGGGAAGCCCGGCGCCAGGAACGGCGGCTTGCCGCTGCGCCGCGCGACGCATCGGTATCCATCGCAACTTCGTTTCCACCGGATGTCACGCCCGTCGCGTGCCGGCGTGCGTGCGGTTCAACGACGCTACAAGGAAGAACCATGAAGATCGAAGGCGCTGTCGTGTTTGTCACGGGTGCGAACCGCGGGCTCGGCCTGCAGTTCGCGAAAGAGGCCCTCGCCAGAGGCGCGAAGAAGGTCTATGCGGGCTCGCGCGATCCGGCCAGCGTGACGCTGCCGGGCGTCGTGCCCGTGAAGCTCGACGTCACCGATCCGGCGAGCGTCGCGGCGGCGGCCGACGCGTGCCGCGACGTCACGCTGCTCATCAACAACGCGGGCATCGCGCGCGCCGGCAGCCTGGTCGACGTGGACGGGGTCGTCGCGCTGCGCGAGCATTTCGAAACCAACGTGTTCGGAGTGCTGGCGATGGCCCGCGCGTTCGCGGACATCCTGCGCAACCACGGCGGCGGCGCGATGCTGAACGTGCTGTCGGTCGCGAGCTGGATCAACCGGCCGTTCCTGTCGAACTACGGCGTGTCCAAATCCGCCGCGTGGGCGGTGACCAACGGGCTGCGCCATTCGCTGCGCGAGCAGCATACGCAGGTGATCGGGCTGCATGCCGGGTTCATCGACACCGATCTCGCGCGGGATCTGGACGTGCCGAAGGCCGCTCCGGCCGACGTCGTGCGTCTGGCCTACGACGCGGTCGAGGCGGGCGCGGAGGAGGTCGCCACCGACGAATTCAGCCGGCAGGTGAAGCAGGGGCTGTCGGACGGCGTGTATCTGAAGGAACCCGCGGCACACTGAAGGTGCCGCGTGACGAGCCGTACGGCGAGCCGGCAGGGCGACCCGTCGTGCGCACCGAGGCGCACGACGGGTGTCGAGCGGCGTATGCCGCTCAGGCCGTCAGGTCGATGATGCCGGGAATCTGTACGTCCGGGTTCACGTCGGCATCGTAGTCGACGCCGGCGATCGCGAAGCCGAACAGACGCAGGAATTCCGTCTTGTAGCCCGCGAAATCGGTCAGCTCGTACAGGTTCGCGTCGTCGACCTGGTTCCAGAGCGTCTTGACGCGCGACTGCACGTCCGGATCGAGTTCCTTGTAGTCCGCGCGCAGGCGGCCTTCGTCGTCCACGTGCGGCTGCGCGCCGTACAGGCTGTCCTTGACCAGCCCGTAGACCTGCTCGATGCAGCCTTCGTGCGTGCCCTTTTCCTTCATCACCTTGAACAGCAGCGACAGGTAGAGCGGCATCATCGGGATTGCCGAGCTTGCCTGCGTGACGACGGCCTTCAGCACCGACACGCGCGCATCGCCGCCGTGGCCGGCCAGCTGTTCGCGAATCGCGAGCACCTTCTTGTCGAGGTCCTTCTTCGCCTCGCCGATCGAGCCGTTCCAGTAGATGTCGTGCGTGATCTGTTCGCCGAGATACGTGAACGCGGTCGTCTTTGCGCCGTCGGCCAGCACGCCGGCTTCGTGCAGCGCGTCGATCCACATCTGCCAGTCTTCGCCACCCATCACCGCGACGGTGCCGTCGATTTCTTCCTGCGTCGCCGGCTCGAGCGCGGTTTCGCGGATCACTTCCTTGTCGGTGTCGATGCCGCGGAAGCTGACCGACTTGCCGATCGGCTTCAGCGTCGAGCTGATCACCTCGCCCGTGCGCGGGTGCGTGCGGCGCGGCGCGGCAAGGCTGTAGACGACGAGGTCGACCTTGCCGAGGTCGCGCTTGATCGCATCGATCGTGGCCTGCTTGACCGCGTCGGAGAACGCGTCGCCGTTGATGCTGCGCGCATACAGGCCCTTCGCGGTCGCGAACTTCTCGAACGCGGCGCTGTTGTACCAGCCGGCCGTGCCGGGCTTCGTGGCGGTGCCGGGGCGCTCGAAGAACACGCCGAGCGTGTCCGCGCCGGAGCCGAACGCGGCGGTGATCCGGGCGGCGAGGCCGTAGCCGGTCGATGCGCCGATCACGAGCACCTTCTTCGGGCCGTTGGCGATCGGGCCATGCGAAGTCACGTAGTCGATCTGTTCCTTGACGTTGGCTTCGCAGCCGACGGGATGCGTCGTCACGCAGATGAAGCCACGCACGCGCGGTTTGATGATCATGGAAACCTCTTGTGTAAAAGCGGAAGGCCTGGAAACGGCAAAGTTCGCGCATTGTAAAGGAAGCGGCGGCCGACGCGGGGCCGCATGCTGCTTACGGTTTGGATGTCATCGGAATCGGCATGCGCTGTCCATTCGTGAATGGCCTGATGCGGTTGCTTCGGGACACTGAAGCGCCGCCGAAGCGCCGCCGAAGCGCCGCCGAAGCGCCGCTGAAACCCGCCGGCCCACCGCCAGTTATTTCTCTCTTGACAGAAATAACTGAAAGACCTAAATTTCGCGACATGGAACTCACACCGATTGCCGAACGATTCATTCTCCACTGGGGCGAGATGGGCTCCCGCTGGGGCGTCAACCGCACTGTCGCGCAGATTCACGCGCTGCTGTACCTGCTCGGCCGGCCGGTCGCCGCCGACGAGATCGCGGAGACGCTCAACGTCGCGCGCTCGAACGTCAGCACGAGCCTGAAGGAACTGCAGGCGTGGCGGCTCGCGAAGGTGGTGCACGTGATGGGCGACCGGCGCGACCACTTCGAGACGTCGACCGACATCTGGGAGCTGTTCAAGCTGATCGTCGAAGGGCGCCGCCAGCGCGAGATCGAGCCGACGCTCGACGTGCTGCGCGATTGCCTCGCGAGCCCCGAGATCGCGGACGAGAGCCGCGAGACCGAGCAGCGGATCCGCGACACGCTGCAGTTCGTCGAGACGCTCACGACGTGGTCGGACGAGATGTTGCGGCTCAAGCCGGACACGCTGATGAAGGCGCTCGGCATTGGCGCGAAGATCAGCCAGACCGTCAGGCGCAAGTCGTCGAAGTAAGCAGGTCGTGCGGGCATGCAGCCCGCTTTTTTTGGTGCGTGAATTTCTGTTTATACAGAAATAACTGTAAATAGAGGATAAAAATGAATGCACCCGCGTTGCTGGTGTTCCAGTTCACGGCCCCGATCGCGATCGGGTTCGCCATCGCGTGCTACCTGCGCGTGGTCACGCGACGCCTGCTGATGGACCTGTGCGGCACGGCCGATCGTGCGGAGTTCTGGGTGCGCGTCACCACGGTGCTGCTGGTGGCCGGCCCGCTCGTGCTGGCGTTGATCGCCGCGCGCAATCCGCTCGACTGCCAGGCCGACGACGCGATCTGTCTCGAAGTCGCGGTGCGGCAGACGCTCGTGTTTTCGCTGCTCGGCGCACTCGCGGCGGTCGGCGTCGTCGCGAGCCGCATCGCGCGCTATCTGCCGCGCAATCTGTCGCCCGATATGCAGCCGGCGCGTGCGGCGGAGACGTCGGCATGAACATCCTGGTCTGCGGCGCGAACGGGTTCATCGGACGGGCGCTGTGCGCGCGCCTCGAGGCCGGCGGCCATTGCGTAGTGCGCGGCGTGCGCCGCGCGGCGGGGCCCGGCGAGATCGCGATCGACTATGTGCACGACGTGCGGCCCGAACACTGGCGCGCGCGGCTCGACGGGATCGACGCGGTGGTCAATGCGGTCGGGATCCTGACCGAACGGCGCGGCGTGACGTTCGACACCGTGCACCGCGCGGCGCCGTGCGCGCTGTTCGACGCATGCCGTGATGCCGGCGTCCGGCAGGTCGTGCAGATTTCCGCGTTGGGCGTCGAGCGCGGCGACACCGCGTACTTCGCGACCAAGCTCGCCGCCGACACTTACCTGCAGACGCTGCCGATCGATTTCCGGATCGTGCGGCCGGCGCTCGTGTACGGCGCGACGGGCGCGTCCGCGCGCTTCTTCCGGATGCTCGCGAGCGTGCCGGTGCACGTGCTGCCGGCCGGCGGCCGCCAGTTGCTGCGGCCCGTGCACGTCGACGATCTGGCCGAGCTCGTCGCGCGGCTGATCGATCGGTCCGCCGCGTGCGAGCGGATCGTCGAGCTGGTCGGCGCGGACGAAGTCGAGTATCGCGAGATGCTCGCGACTTACCGGCGCGCGATGGGGTTTCCGCCCGCGGTGCGCGTCAGTCTGCCGGGCGCGCTGTTCACAGCGGCGGCGGCGCTGTCCGACCGGATTCCCGGGGCGATGCTCACGCGCGACACGTGGACGATGCTGCACGGCGGCAATACCGGCGAAGCCGGCGCGTCGACCGCGGCGCTCGGCCGGCCGCCGCGCGGCCTCCGCGGGTTCATCGGCGCGGACGCGGCGGCGTTGCGCGACGAAGCGCTCGCGACCTGGCGGCGTCCGCTGCTGACGGGGGCGCTCGCGATCGTCTGGATCTGGACGGCGCTGGCGAGCGCATTCGTCCATCCGCTGTCCGACAGTCTCGCGCTGCTCGCGCGTGCCCACGTGACCGGCGGGCTCGCATACGTTGCGCTATACGCGGCCTGTGCGCTCGATTTCGCGTTCGGCATCGCGACCGTCGCCGCGCCCGGCCGGCGGCTGTGGGCTGCGCAGATCGCGCTGATCGCCGTGTATTCCGCGATCATCGCCGTCGCGATGCCCGACCTGCTGGCCGAGCCGTTCGGGCCGGTGCTCAAGAACCTGCCGATCCTCGCGATCCTGGTGATCCTGTTCAGCGAAGAGGTGCGTCCATGAATATCTATCTCGCCGTCAAGGCGTTGCACATCCTGTCGTCAGTGCTGCTGGTGGGCACGGGTTTCGGCACCGCGTTCTACCTGTTTTTCGCGAACCGCACGCGCTCGGTGCCGGCGATCGCGGCCGTGTCGCGCCTCGTGGTGCGCGCGGACTGGTGGTTCACGACGCCCGCGGCGATCTTCCAGCCCGCGTCGGGGCTGTGGCTCGCGCACACGGCCGGCTGGCCGTGGCACACGCCGTGGCTCGTCGCGTCGCTCGGCCTGTATCTGTTCGCCGGCGCCTGCTGGCTGCCGGTCGTACGGTTGCAGATCGAACTGGCCGCGATCGCGGAGCACGCGCACACGAACGGCGCGATCGAGTTGCCCGAGAAGTACTGGCAGTACGCGAAGACGTGGGAATTGCTCGGCTATCCCGCCTTTGTCGCGATGCTGGTCGTGTATTTCCTGATGGTGCTGAAGCCGGTGTGAGCGGCGCGATTCGGCGCGGCCCGCGTGTGCTGCCGTATCGAAACGGCTACGCGCCTGCCTGAAGCATCTGATGAAGATCCGGAAAATTCCCGGATATCGGAACGACATCACAAAGGAGTCCAAATGATGAATCAGGCTGCGCTGGTGTTGTATTTCGATGGCAAATGCCCGTTATGCGTCGCGCAAATGCAGCGCCTCGGAAAGTGGAATACGCGACACAGGCTGG
Source organism: Burkholderia sp. Ac-20353 (assembly GCF_017104785.1). Classification (NCBI taxonomy): domain Bacteria; kingdom Pseudomonadati; phylum Pseudomonadota; class Betaproteobacteria; order Burkholderiales; family Burkholderiaceae; genus Burkholderia; species Burkholderia sp. Ac-20353. Next base: position 42,040 of record NZ_JAAGPL010000047.1, read on the forward strand.
CTTTCGTGGACATCGCCGAGCCGGGCTTCGATCCCGCGTCGCTGGGTGTCGACATGGCCGCACTGAATCGCGAGTTGCACGGCCGCCTGCGTGACGGCCGCGTGCTGACCGGCATCGACAGCGTGCTGGCCGCGTATACGCTGGTCGGGCGCGGCTGGCTCGTCTGGCCGCTTCGGGTGCCCGGCTTGCGCGATGCGTCGGCGGCGTTGTATCGCACCTTCGCACGCAACCGATATGCGCTTTCGCGCTTGCCGGGTTTTCGCTTCGAACCGGCATGCGACGGAAATGCGTGTGGCATCGGTAGGCCACGCGCGGGGTCCGGGGACCAAGCCGGCATGCATGCGCAGGCGCGTGCGGCGGATCAGCCGTCGCACGACGAGTCGCACGACGACCCGCGTCGCAGGGTGGTCTGCTGGATGTACGGCGCGGCCGTCGTGCACCTGCTCGTGGGGGCGGCCCTTCCGTGGCTTGCCGGGTCGCCGCTGTTCGACGCCTACCACCACGGCATCGAGCAGCATTTCTGGGCCGGAATGGCGCCCGCCCAGGCGCGGGCCCAGCAGATATGGTGGATATCGCTGATCGGCGCCACGCTGCAATCCGCAGCGGTATGGATGCTCGCGCTGGTACACCTCGGCAACCGGTTGCGAAAGCGGGCCGTTTGGGGGTGGCTGCTCGCCGGTCTGCTGGTCTGGGCGCCGCAAGACATGCTGATTTCACTGCAAGCCCATGCGTGGATGCATGTCGCGGCCGATGTGGCGGCCCTCGCGTCGATGGTTGCGCCGCTCGTCTGGCTGTGGAGGAGGGATCCCGCATGAACACGCTGCCTGCATTCGACTGGGCCATCAACCTGCTTATCGTGCAGGGCGGGATGGGCGCCTTCGACACGCTCTACCACCACGAGCTCACGCAGCACTTGCCGCGCCATCCGCGCGCGCGGCTCGAGCTGACCATCCATTGCGTTCGGTCCGTGCTCTACGGCCTGGTGTTTGCATCGTTCGCAAACCTCGCTTTTTACGGCGCGTGGGTGGCGGCCATCGCGGCCGTGCTGTTCGTCGAAGTGCTTCTGACGTTGTGGGATTTCATCGTGGAGGACCAGACCCGCAAGCTTCCCGCCACTGAACGCGTGCTGCATACGTTGCTGGCCGTCAACGGCGGCGCGTTGTTCTGCGCGTATGCGATGCAGCTCGCGACATGGTCGCATGCTCCGGTCGCGCTGCGTGTCATCGACCTCGGGTGGCGCGGCTGGTTGCTGGACCTGTTCGCGGTCGGTGTCACGGCATCGGGCATCCGCGATGGACTGGCGGCGTCGCGCATCGGCCGGCGCGATCCGGGCGCCAATCGCGGCGCCAATCCGGACAACAATCCGGGTGACAATCCGTTCGCCGGGCAGCCGCTTCGCAACGTGCTGATCACGGGCGGGACAGGCTTCATCGGCGAGACCCTGGTCAGCCAACTGCTCGACGCGGGGCACGTGGTGACCGTGCTGGCGCGCGATCCGCTGCGCGCTGCCTACCTGTTTCGCGGACGCGTGCGCAGCGTGACGTCGGTTGATCAACTGCATCCGCATGAACGTTTCGACACGGTGATCAATCTGGCGGGCGCGCCGATACTGGGCGCGCGCTGGAGCCAGCGCAGGCAGGCCCGGCTGCTCGCCAGCCGCGTCGGCGTCACGCAGTCGCTGCTGCAATGGGTCGAGGCCGCCGCGATCAAGCCGGACACCTGGATCCAGGCTTCCGCGATCGGCTACTACGGCGCGCGGTCGCCCGACGAACGGCTCGACGAGGCCAGCAGCCCCGGCACAGGTTTCATGTCGGAGCTGTGCCGCAAATGGGAAGCGTCCGCGCAGCCGCTCGATCGTTACGGAATCCGCGTGGTGGTGCTGCGGCTCGGCCTGGTCTTCGGGCCCGGAGGCGCGTTGCCGCCGATGCTGCTGCCGCACCATCTCGGCCTGGGCGGGCGATTGGGCGACGGCACGCAAATGATGAGCTGGATTCACCGGGACGACGTGTTGCGGGTCATCGCCCGCGCGATGTCGAGCGCTGGCATGCGCGGCGTCTACAACGCAGTCGCCCCCGCCGCGCTGAGCCAGCGCGAATTCGCGCGCGTTGCAGGGAGCGTGCTGCGCAGTCCCGTGTGGTTTCACTTGCCCGCCGCGCCGTTGCGATGTGCGATGGGCGAAATGGCCGAGGTGCTGCTGGACGGGCAGCGCGTGATTCCGGCCCGTTTGCAGCAAGACGGCTTTGCGTTCCGGTTCTCGACGGCGGAACAGGCATTGCGCGATCTGACGCGGAGATAGTCCGCCGCTTCCGGGCTTGCTCCCGACTTTTTGCATTCGACGAGATTGTCGATGGGTTCACCGGAACGGAATCCGGGATAATCAGGCCATTCCGGGATAGTCGTACCCGACTTCACAAGGAGCCAGCATGCTGCAGATTCTCGGCAAGATTCCGTCCATCAACGTGCGCAAGGTGCTGTGGGTGTGCGCCGAACTGAACATCCCGTTCGAACGCGAAGACTGGGGCGCGGGGTTCCGGTCGACCGACGATCCGACCTATCTCGCGCTGAATCCCAACGGCCTCGTGCCGGTCATCAAGGATGGCGATTTCGTGCTCTGGGAGTCGAACACGATCATCCGCTATCTCGCGAACCGGTACGGCGGCGACGCGTTCTATCCGGCCGACCCGCAGACGCGTGCGCGGATCGATCAATGGATCGACTGGCAGGCCGCGGACCTGAATCGTTCGTGGGTTCCCGCATTTCAGGGCCTCGTGAGAAAATCGCCGGACTTTCAGAACCCCGACGCGATCGCACGGTCGATCGCCGGCTGGACGAAGCACATGCGCGTGCTGAACGCGCAGCTCGAAGCGACCGGCGCGTTCGTCGCGGGCGACCACTTCACGCTCGCCGACGTGCCGATCGGCCTGTCGGTGAATCGCTGGGCCGGTACGCCGTTCGAGCATCCGGATTTGCCGGCCGTGGCGCAGTATCTCGAACGTCTCGCCGCGCGTCCGGGATTCGAAGCGTATGGCGGCAGCAAGATGCCGTAACGCACACGGCGCAAGCCGTCGCAGGCGGGCGCCTGCGCATGCCGGCGCGTGTCGGCGTGTGTCTGCACGCCCCAGCCTTCATTCGCGGTGCGCGGGAATCGCGGCGAGCACGCGCGTCAGGAACGCTTCGTGATTCCACGCGGATTCCGGCCGCGATAACCCGAGCCGGACGACGACGAGCTGCCGGCTCGGCACCACGCTGACGAACTGGCCTTCGTGCCCGACCGCGTGGAACGCGTCGGCCGGCAGCACGGGCGCATGCGGATCGGTGTCGTTGAACGGCTCCGGCACCTTCACCCACAGCTGCGCGCCGAAATCCTTCCTTGGCGCCTGCGGCGTCGCGCGCGTCAGGTAGCCCACCCAGCCTTCGGGCAGCAGTCGCTTGCCGTCCCACACGCCGTCCTGCAGCAGGAATTGCCCGAACCGCGCCCAGTCGTGCGCGCTCGCGTACATGAACGACGCGCTTTCCAGCGTACCGGCCGGATCCGGCTCGAAGATGCTGTGGCCCATCCCGAGCGGGGCGAACAGCGCACGGTGGGGGAATGCCAGATAGTCGGCTTCGGTGCTGCCGATCGCGTCGCGCATCACGCGCGCGAGGATCGCGCTCGTGCCGCTCGAGTAGTGCCAGCGCGTGCCCGGCGTCGCCGCGAGCGGCTTGTCCGACGCGAACCGGGCCGTATCGGGCTGCGTGAACAGCATCACGGCGACGTCGGATAGCGGGTCGTCATAGTCCTCGTTGAACTGCAGGCCGCTCGTCATGCGCAGCAGTTCGTCGAGCGTGATCCGCGCGCGCGGATCGCCGCCGCCGCGCCATTCGGGCAGCAGCGCCGCGCTATCCGGCGCGAGCTTGTGTTGCGCGACGAGCATGCCGACCAGCGTGGCGGTGACGGTCTTGGTCATCGACCAGCCGGGCAGCGGCATGTCGGCCGAAAACCCGGGCGCGTAGCGCTCGGCGATCAGTTGCCCGCGATACAGCACGACGACCGCGCGCGTGCGGCGCGGCCGCGCGGGATCGGGCTCGTCGAATGCGCTGTCGATCGCCGCCCGCAGTTTGTGCGTGTCGACGCCAGCGGGCGGCGCGGCCTGTGTGGTCTGTGTGGTCTGTGTGATCGGCGCGGACTGCACGGACTGCGAGGACTGCGCAGGCGCAGGATCGGACGCGGTTTCGCCGGCGGCCGGCAGCGCGTTCGCCGACGGCCCGAGCGCGAGCGTGCAGCCGAGCCCCGGCCGGAACTCGGCTTCGCGTTCGGCGAACCCGACGAAGGTGGCGCGTGCGCGATGGTGTTCGGCATCGAGCGACGGATGAACGAGCTTGAGCAGCGGGTGGACGCCCGCCATGATGTCGACGTCGATCACCGACGCCGCCGGGCGGCCCGATACGAACACGCCCGAGCACAGCGCCTTCGCCGCGTAGCCGGTCGCGATCGGCGCGAGACGCGACAGCGTATTACCGACGTAGACGAGGCCGGCGGCCAGCACGAGCGCGGCGCCGCGCAGCATCAGCTTCCTGTAGGGTGTCGTCATGCGCGAGCGTCCTCGGTTGTCGGCCGTCGGGAAACGAACCGGCAGTGTCGCAGGTTCCGGCGCGCGCTGGCAATCGCGCATGCGTGGCGCCGCGGCAGGCCAGGGCCGGTCGCGGTCATGCTGCCTGCCGATCGCGAAGCGGATGTGTCAGCGTCGAGGAGCGCGTAGCGGGCTGCGTCCGAACGGGCCGCGCGCGCGATACGGCGTGTGCGGCCCGCCCGTTTACCGCGTCATTGGCTGTTGTTGTCGTTGTCCAGGCGCAGCGTCCAGACGGTCGCGGTGTTCGTGTTGTCGTTGACGGCCGCGAACTGCGACTGGCCGTTGATGTCTCGCCCGAATGCGAGGCCGAAGGCCGCACCCGGCACGATGTCGACCTGCATCTGCGCGATGAAGCGGCCGTCCACCGTGAATTCGACGATCTCGCTCGGCTGCGCGGCGTCAGCATTGACCGCGTCGCCGTTGGCGGTCACGAGATGGCCGTTCGGTGCGAGCGCCAGCGCGAGCGGGCCGTGCAGGTGCTTCTTGTCGAAATAGATCAGTCTGCCGACGCCGGCATTCCGGTTCGTCGACGCGGCGTTCTGGATCGCGAACACCGCGTTGTCGCCCGTGGACGCGACATAAAGGACGTCGATGTTCGGGTCGTACGCGAGTCCAGTCGGGCCGACCACGAGCGCACTGGGATCGGGCCGGATCGTATAGCCCGACGCAATGATGAGTGAGGTCGGCGGCTGCGCCATCGTGACGCCGTTGTTGTCGAACACCAGCTCGATCCGCGAGACCGTGCCGCTCAGCACGTTCGACACGAATGCGGTCACGCGCTGGCCGCGATCGATCACGGTCATGTCCCACGGCCCGTCGAGCAGCGTGCCGTCGATCAGTTGCGTGACGAGACCGCCTTGCGGATTGATGACGAGCAGCGAGCCCGGCCCGTTGATCATCGTGCCATTTTTCGTCGTCGGCAGGTTGCCGACCAGCACGAAGCCGTTGCGCAACACCGTGAGCGCGGTCGTGAGGCCGAGGTTGCTGCCATGGAAGAAGGGTGTCGGCGTGTTGCCGGGCGACAGCTTCACGATCGTCGTGCCGGTGCCTTGCACGTTCGAGCTGTTGTTGAAGTTCGACACCACGACGTCGCCCGGTTTCAGCGCGCCCCATGTCGGCACGCCGCGCGGAACGAATGCGATGCCGTACGGATTCTCGTCGCCGTTGGCGGGCACCGTATTTGAGATCACGGCCGTCGGCGGCAGGATCGTTTCGCCGCCCGCCCACGCGACGGTCGACGACAGCGCGACGAGGCCCGCGCCGCAGGCTGCTCGCCGCAGCACGCGCGCGAGCGCATGCGAGGTGCGTGATATGGCCGGCAGGCTGGCAGCGGGTGGGTCGGGGGAAGCACAGGAGGGGAGAGGGTTCATCGCTTGACTCCTTTTGACGATCACGAGAAATCAGCCCGGCTGCCGGCCAGCGCAGACAACGGGTGTCCGACGCCGGTTCACGGCGTGACGGCGTGAACCGACGTTCGGAGTAAACGGCTTGCAGCACGCGGTTATTCCATTCGCTTTCGCGCATTGCATGCGAGCCGACATCGATTGTTCGCGGCGCCGCCTGCGCCGCCTGACAGGTTGAAATCCGTGCCGCCGTCGGCTGATAATCGTCCGGACTCGACCGATCTCCCAGCCATCGTTATTCGGAAACTGCCATGTCCTACGACAACAACAACCCGTTCGCAAAAATCCTTCGCGGCGAACTGCCGTGCGTCAAGGTCGCGGAGGACGACACCACGCTCGCGATCATGGACCTGATGCCGCAGGCGGACGGGCACGTGCTCGTGATCCCGAAGGAAGCCGCGGCGGAAATCTTCGACCTGTCCGCCGAATCCGCCGCATCGTGCATCCGGATGACGCAGCGCGTCGCGGCCGCGGTGCGTGGCGCGCTGAAGCCGGACGGCATGTTCATCGGACAGTTCAACGGCCGCGCGGCCGGCCAGACGGTCGCGCACGTGCACTTCCACGTGATTCCGCGCTGGGAGGACGTCGCGTTGCGGATGCACGCACGCGATGTCGCCGATGCGGCGACCCTCGAATCGATCGCGAAACGCATCCGCGAGCAGTTCGTGTAACGGCGCCTGGCGCACGACGTTGTCGGGCAGGCCGGCACGCACGAGGCGGCGCGCCGGGCGGCTGTGACCGGGCCGGCCGCATTGTTTCAGCGGTCACAGCAGGTAACACGTGTAACGTCCCCCGAAACTCGGCGCGGGGACCCGGCCGCTACACTCGATGCATCGATTCATCGAGTGATATGTGGAGGGCGGACTGACCCTTTCGTATCGGGTGCCTCTCGCGTCATCGCGAGGCGGCTTTCGCAAAGTGTCATGCGTCTTTCGCGCCGGGAACCAGCCCATGTCCAGACTTCTCGTTACGCTCGCCCTGATCAGCGGCCTGTGCGGCTGCGTCGTTGCGCCGCCTTACGGCTACGCGCCGGCGCCGGCCTACTATGGCTATGCGCCGGCGTACTACGCGCCGCCAGTCAGCATCGGCATCGGCGGCGTGTTCCACGTCCGCTGACGCCGCGCGTCGGGCGTCTTTTCCCGTCTGTCCTCGGCCGCGCGCCGCGCACGCGGCATGGGCTCCGCGCCCTATACTTCTGCGGAAAGCGCGCGTTCAAGCGAGGCAGCCATGACGCTCACACCGAAGGTCGCGATCCTGTCGATCGCGGCCACGTTCGTCTATCTGGGACTCGCGATCCTCGGCAGCGGCGGCTTTGCCGCATTCTTCTCGCATCCGCCGCTGACGGTCGTCGCGATCGTCACGCTCGCGATGACCGTCGTCGCGATGTTCAGCAGCGGCAACCTGAGTGCCGGTGACCGGGAGGCGCGCGACAACCGCTGGGTGCTCGCGGTGTTTGCCGTGATCGGCTTCGCATCCGCGTTCCTGCCCGCGTACACGGACCGGCTCGGGTTCTGGACGTTCGACGGCGATACGCTGCGCTGGATCGGCGTCGTGCTGTACTGCGCCGGCGGCGCGCTGCGGATGTGGCCCGTGTTCGTGCTGGGCCGCCGCTTCAGCGGGCTCGTCGCGATCCAGCCCGGCCACACGCTGGTGACGGACGGCATCTACCGCCACATCCGCAACCCTAGCTATCTCGGCCTGCTCGTCAATGCGCTCGGCTGGTCGCTCGCGTTTCGCTCGGGCGTCGGCGTGCTGCTGACCGTGCTGACGCTCGTGCCGCTCGTCGCGCGCATCCGTTCGGAAGAGGCGTTGCTGCGCTCGCATTTCGGCGCCGAATACGACGCGTATTTCGCGCGGACGTGGCGGCTGGTTCCCGGCATCTACTGACCCCTTTGTGCACAGGTGTAGCGGCGTGCGCGACAGCGTGAGCGGCCGGCCGATATCGCGCACGACGTGCCGAACCAGGCCGCCGGTTGCGCTCGCACAACGCCGAAAAGGGCGATTTCAGGGGGGCGGAACTCGTGTCGGTGCGCGCGGAAACCCGTGCTGACAGGGGCTTCCAGCCCGGGCGCGAAGCATGCGGTAAGCCTTTCCGATCGGCACACAACTTGTTACCAGAATGTTCGGGGCAAGCGTCGGGGACCGGTGCTATTCTTCGCCGCAAGCTCATTGAAATGAATTCGTCCGACCCTCCGCACAATGCATCGAACGGGCCGGTCGACACGAATCGTCATACCAGAGCGAACCCTCGATAACCAGATTGCGAACAAGGAAGAATACGGGCATGTGGAAGAAGATCGCTCCCACTCTCGTCGTCGCCGCTCTTGCTGGCGCGACAGCGCTGCCGGCGGCAGCTAGCGACTTGAACAACGCGCTTGGCGGCGCGCTCGGCGGCGTAGCCGGCGCGGCGGTTGGCGGTGCGGTCGGCGGTCGCACCGGCTCGGTGAT
>NZ_JAAGPL010000048.1:0-494 GCF_017104785.1 Burkholderia sp. Ac-20353
GGAACTGGTGTAGATATCGGGGGTCGCCGGATCATTAAAAAAAAAAAAAAAATAACTGTTAATGGGTGGGGTAGACATATAAAAAAAAAGAAACCAAATAATGATACACACTAACTCGTGGGACGTGAAAGGACACATATGTCGCAGTGTTACGTATAGCACATAGCGTGACTACTAGCAGTCAGACGCAGCTGTACTAATAGAGTGTACTATGAGGTGTCTATAGACAACATACGTGTTGACAGTGGTCTGTATCAGAGCAACACTGAATGTACTGACACATATATAATCAACTAAGCACACATAACTGTGATACTCACGATGTGTGAGTGTACGGATATGATATTTATGTATGAAGAACGAAATGTGACAGTAATCAATAACACATGGCTAGGTAATGTTTATTCAGCTAATACTACATTGATCACGTTGTATTGTTATTATTCAATTGTATTCAATAGCTATATATCGTAAGTTTATATTGTTTTTTTTTT
>NZ_JAAGPL010000473.1:0-1567 GCF_017104785.1 Burkholderia sp. Ac-20353
GATGACCGTACCGCAAACCGACACAGGTGGGCGAGATGAGTATTCTAAGGCGCTTGAGAGAACTCGGGAGAAGGAACTCGGCAAATTGGTACCGTAACTTCGGGATAAGGTACGCCCTTGTAGCTTGACCCCCCTGCGGGGGAAGGGTGAAGGGGTTGCAATAAACTGGTGGCTGCGACTGTTTAATAAAAACACAGCACTCTGCAAACACGAAAGTGGACGTATAGGGTGTGACGCCTGCCCGGTGCCGGAAGATTAAATGATGGGGTGCAAGCTCTTGATTGAAGTCCCGGTAAACGGCGGCCGTAACTATAACGGTCCTAAGGTAGCGAAATTCCTTGTCGGGTAAGTTCCGACCTGCACGAATGGCGTAACGATGGCCACACTGTCTCCTCCCGAGACTCAGCGAAGTTGAAGTGTTTGTGATGATGCAATCTACCCGCGGCTAGACGGAAAGACCCCATGAACCTTTACTGTAGCTTTGCATTGGACTTTGAACCGATCTGTGTAGGATAGGTGGGAGGCTATGAAACCGGAACGCTAGTTTCGGTGGAGCCGTCCTTGAAATACCACCCTGGTTTGTTTGAGGTTCTAACCTTGGCCCGTGATCCGGGTCGGGGACAGTGCATGGTAGGCAGTTTGACTGGGGCGGTCTCCTCCCAAAGCGTAACGGAGGAGTACGAAGGTACGCTAGGTACGGTCGGAAATCGTGCTGATAGTGCAATGGCATAAGCGTGCTTAACTGCGAGACCGACAAGTCGAGCAGGTGCGAAAGCAGGTCATAGTGATCCGGTGGTTCTGTATGGAAGGGCCATCGCTCAACGGATAAAAGGTACTCTGGGGATAACAGGCTGATACCGCCCAAGAGTTCATATCGACGGCGGTGTTTGGCACCTCGATGTCGGCTCATCTCATCCTGGGGCTGTAGCCGGTCCCAAGGGTATGGCTGTTCGCCATTTAAAGAGGTACGTGAGCTGGGTTTAAAACGTCGTGAGACAGTTTGGTCCCTATCTGCCGTGGGCGTTGGATATTTGAAGGGGGCTGCTCCTAGTACGAGAGGACCGGAGTGGACGAACCTCTGGTGTACCGGTTGTCACGCCAGTGGCATCGCCGGGTAGCTATGTTCGGAAGAGATAACCGCTGAAAGCATCTAAGCGGGAAACTCGCCTTAAGATGAGATATCCCTGGGGACTAGATCCCCTTGAAGGGTCGTTCGAGACCAGGACGTTGATAGGTCAGGTGTGTAAGCGCAGTAATGCGTTCAGCTAACTGATACTAATTGCCCGTAAGGCTTGATCCTATAACAAGTCTGCCTTGTTGATCGCGCCGTGCCCTGCACGAGCAGCGTATCCAGGCGACAAGTTGGATTCTCGTGTGTGATACACACAACTCAAAATTACTGCTTCTTCCGGATTGGTCGCGCTGCGAAGCAACGCGACAACCCCTTTTGCCTGATGACCATAGCGAGTCGGTCCCACCCCTTCCCATCCCGAACAGGACCGTGAAACGACTCTACGCCGATGATAGTGCGGATTCCCGTGTGAAAGTAGGTAATCGTCAGGCTCCC
>NZ_JAAGPL010000474.1:0-1566 GCF_017104785.1 Burkholderia sp. Ac-20353
TAGATCCGGCCCGGCACCGCGGTCTGGCCCGGCGCCTGGTTCGACACGACCGACGGCGTATAGGCCGTCACCGACACCTTCGAACCCGGCGCCTCGATCAGCGAACCACCCTGGAACCAGACGGAGCTGGCCGTCATCGTGATGCCGCCCGGCGTGAAGGTCGTACCCGGCGTCGACGTCGCGGTCTGGCCGTTGTTGTCCGGCAGCACCGCCGTCACCGATCCCGGCCCGAAGCTCAGCAAGCCAGCGCGGTTTATATTGTCGACTCCGCTCAGGACCTGATTCCGATACGGATTACCCAGCGGATTGTTCGACGCATACTCGTCCGCCGTCGAAATCGTGATCGTGCCCGGCGTATTCACGCTCGTCGTGACGCCCACCACGCCGTTCTGCGCGACCCGGCTGCCCAGCAGGTTCACGTTGCCGCGCGCGGCCTGGGTGATGCCCGTATTGGTCAACGTGCCGGCGGGCGTCACGTCGATCGACGCTCCAGTGACCGGGTCGACCGTGACGATCTGTCCGCTCAGCTCCGGCAGCAGGACCTGCGGATTGGCCGTCCCCCCGGCGCCGTTGGGCCGCAGACTGACCCCCACACCCGCCGCAAGTACGACCTGCCCCGACGTCGCCGAAATGCTGCCCGCGTTCGACACGTTCGGTGCGGCGACCAGCACAAAACCGCCGTCGCTGACCGTGCCGTTGGTGTGCGTCGTGATCGATGCGCCCGGCTCGATCGTGATGTCACCCGGCGCCTGGTACGTGCCGATCAGCGTCACCTGATTACCGAGCCCGAGCACCTCGTTCGGATTGCCCGACGACCCGACCGTCCCGCTCGAACTCCCCGACTCCGGATACGCGAGCCCGCCCGTCGTGCCGGCCGGCAGGCTCAGGAACTGCTGGTTGCTCGCGGCGATATCCGCAGCCGTCGGCATCAGCTGGTTCTTCATGTCGAGCAGGTTCAGCGACGACGCGACTAGCGAATGCACGTTCACCTGCGAACCGGCCCCGAACAGCACGCCGTTGCGGTTGATCACATACACCGCGCCCTGCGCAGTGACGTTGCCGAGAATCTGGCTCGGCCGACCGCTCGGATCGTTGATCCGGTTCAGCACCGCCCAGTTGTTCGCGCCGTTCGTCTGCGCGCCCGCCGACTGGTCGAAATTCAGCGTCGTCTGCCGCCCGACGTTCATCGTCTCCCACGTCAGCACCGCGTTCTGTCCGGTCTGCTTCACGTCGACGTTCACGTGGCCGCTGCTGTTGACCGTCTGCTGCGGCTCGTTCGCGTTGACCCACAGCAGCGGATTGGTCGCGTCGGTGTTCTGGCTGACCCGGTCGCCCTTGTCGTTCGTCACGAAGGTGATGCCCGCTGCCACTTGCAGGCCGCCCGGTACGAGCCCGTTCGGCACGGTCGACGGCAACCCGGCCGCCGCCGCGGCCGCACTCTGCTGCGCGGCGATCTGCGCGGCCACCGCCTGCGCTGCATGCCCGAGGTTGCGGATCGACGGCTGGCTCGCCTGCAGCGCCTGCTGCGCCGACACGCCGAGGTTCGGCACGCCCGGCACGCCGCTG
>NZ_JAAGPL010000475.1:0-1485 GCF_017104785.1 Burkholderia sp. Ac-20353
CATGTCGTTATACACATCGTGACCGGCGAATCGCGGCCGCGAAAGAACACGTTTACTTTCAATGGCATAGAGCAGCGCTTGTAAACTGTCGGCGGATCGCGTCTACTTTCCGCTTTTGAGCGGATGCCTTGGTCACCGAATCGACGCCCTGGACGCAAACGGAATTCGAGCAACTGGACCTTGGCGACGCGCGCCTGAACAAGCGAGCGAGGCTTTTGATGGAAAGAATGGCGGCCGATCCGACGGCCAGTGTGCCTCAGGCATGTCATGGCTGGGGTGAAACGATAGCGGCGTACCGTTTCTTCGACAACGACAAGGTCCAGTGGCATGCGATTCTGGAGCCGCATTGGCTGCAGACGCAAAAACGGATGCAAACGCATCAGGTCGTGCTGTGTCTGCAAGACACCACCGAGCTTGATTTTAACGGTCAGGAGGCGATCGGACTGGGACCGTTGACCTACGAGGCGCAGCGCGGGATGTTTGTTCACCCGACCTATGCGGTGACGCCGCAGCGCGAGCCGCTGGGTATTCTGGACGCGTGGATGTGGGCCCGCGAGAAGAAGGACGAATCCGGCCAGCGTGGCGGGCCCAAGGAAAGTTTGCGTTGGATCGAAGGCTACGAGCGCATCGCCGAGATGGCGCCGGACATGCCATCGACCCGCCTGGTGTATGTGGCCGACCGCGAAGCGGATCTGATGGCGTTGATGGAGTGCGCCGATGCGTTGGGCAACCCGGCCGACTGGCTGGTACGTGCCGCTCATAACCGCTGCCTGCCTGAAGGCGATAAGTTGTGGGCGCGCGCCACGCACGGCGAAGCGGTGGGCGAACTCGCCTTCCCGATGGCCGCGCGCCAAGGCGTGAAAGCGCGCACGGTGCGCCAGCGCCTGTGGCTGCAGCGCGTGCAGTTGCCCGCGAGCAAGGGCAAAAGCATCGCTGCAACGTGCCTGGTCGCGCGCGAGTTTGACGCGCCTGCTGGCGTCAAGCCGATCGAATGGCGCTTGCTGACTAACCGTACGGCGACCACGCTGGATGAAGCGATCGAATTGATCGAGTGGTATCGGGCGAGATGGGAAATCGAGATCCTGTTCAACGTTCTGAAGAACGGCTGTCAGGTCGAAGAGCTGCAGTTGGGCACGATTGAACGACTCGAGCGTGCGTTGGCGCTGTTTCTTGTGGTGGCTTGGCGTGTGACCTATCTGATGCGGCTGGGGCGGACCTGTCCTGATTTGGACGCGCGTCTGTTCTTCGATCCCGATGAAATTCGGGCCGCCCACTTGCTCACGAAATCGCGTATGCCAGCGCAACCCACGCTCAACGACGTGTTGTGCTTGGTCGCACGCCTCGGCGGTTTCCTCGCTCGCAAGGGCGACGGCGAACCCGGCGCAGAGACCATCTGGAAGGGACTCACGAAAGTTCATATCGCTGCGGAAACCATGCGTCTATTGCGTGACGACGACGGTGACGGGACTTGCGTATAACGAGATG
>NZ_JAAGPL010000476.1:0-233 GCF_017104785.1 Burkholderia sp. Ac-20353
GGATGCATACCAAGATCAACACTAGCGAGAACCAACAACACTTGAAGCAGTGCAGTAGTCACTGACTGTAGGCGTTGCTACGCGGTTGCGAGGTACAGTACGACAGAGACAGTAAGTTACTAATATATCAGTCTATAACGTCGATGCAGATCGACGTGGTTGTAACGTTAATTGACGATATGTACTTCCGATCCGACAACACTTATCCGTACGTTCGTTTTTTTTTTTTTTTT
>NZ_JAAGPL010000477.1:0-1021 GCF_017104785.1 Burkholderia sp. Ac-20353
TCACCGCGCCGGGCCAGTCCCAGTAAGCGCGTGGAAACGGGGCGGCATGCGCCGCCCCCAGTCAACCTGTCGTACAGAAAGCCATGAAGATTGCGATTGCCGGTGCGTCGGGCCGTATGGGCCGGATGCTGATCGAAGCCGTTCTCAACGATTCCGACACACAGCTCGTCGGCGCGCTCGACCGCGCCGGCTCGCCGTACCTCGGCCAGGACGCAGGCGCGTTCCTCGGCAAGGAAACCGGCGTCAAGCTGACCGACGATCTCGACGCGGTGTTCGCTCAGGCCGACTACCTGATCGATTTCACGCGTCCGGAAGGCACGATCGCGCACGTCGAGGCCGCGCTGCGCCACGACGTGAAGCTCGTGATCGGCACGACCGGCTTCACCGAAGAGCAGAAGGCCATGCTGCGCGCGGCCGCGGAGAAAATCGGCATCGTGTTCTCGGCGAACATGAGCGTCGGCGTGAACGTCACGCTGAAGCTGCTCGAATTTGCCGCGAAGCATTTCTCGCACGGCTACGACATCGAGATCATCGAAGCCCATCACCGCCATAAGGTCGATGCGCCGTCGGGCACCGCGCTGATGATGGGTGAAGCCGTCGCCGGCGCGCTCGGTCGATCGCTCGACGACTGCGCGGTGTATGGCCGCCACGGCGTGACGGGCGAACGCGATCCGTCGACGATCGGCTTCTCCGCGATCCGCGGCGGCGACATCGTCGGCGACCACACCGTGCTGTTCGCCGGGATCGGCGAGCGGATCGAGATCACGCACAAGTCGTCGAGCCGCGTGTCGTACGCGCAGGGCGCGTTGCGCGCGGTGCGCTTCCTGTCCGCGCACGGCGCCGGCCTGTTCGAGATGCAGGACGTGCTCGGCCTGCGCTGACGCGCGCCGGAAACTCCGATGGCGATTCCCACCGGCGTCGTCCACTACCTCGAAAGCGGCGACGCCGTCACGCACGCGGTCGCCTATGTGCTGCTGGCGATGTCCGTCGCCAGCTGGTGTTTCCTCGTCGTGAAGGCCTG
>NZ_JAAGPL010000478.1:0-1475 GCF_017104785.1 Burkholderia sp. Ac-20353
GGGGTAATCGAATGAAAGGGACTTCCCCGTCCCGAGGCTGCGGCGGAAGCCGCGAATCGGCATCAAAGTGCCATGATGGAGTGTCGAGCCTTCATCAACGCCAGCGCGAGGGGAAGTCCATGTCCATTGTCACTGTCGGAATCGATCTTGCCAAGAATGTGTTTGCCATCCATGGGGTGAATGAAACCGGCAAGGCGATATTGGTCAAGCCAAAGGTCACGCGTGATCAACTTGTGGGGTTGATCGCGCAATTGCCGCCGTGCCTGATCGGCATGGAAGCCTGCTCTGGCGCGCATCACTGGGCCCGCATGTTCCAGCGACATGGCCATACCGTGAAGCTGATGGCTGCCAGACTGGTGGCACCGTACCGGATGTCCGGCAAGCGTGGCAAGAACGACGCGGCAGATGCTGCGGCCATCTGCGAGGCCGTGACGCGCCCCAGCATGCGTTTTGTGCCGGTCAAGGACGAACACCAGCAGGCGACGCTTTGCCTGCATCGAACACGACAAGGCTTTGTCGAAGAGCGTACTGCAACATATAACCGGATTCGTGGACTGCTTGCCGAGTTCGGCGTGGTCCTGCCGCAGAAGCCGGAGCGGTTACGCAACGAGATTACGGCGCACCTGGATGCCTTACCGGGTTGGGCCGGCAGAAGCATCCGCGACCTGCTCGAACACATCGACAGCATCGAAGACCGACTGGTCGAATATGATCGCGCGATCCGCGAGATAGCGCGTGAGGACGAGCGTAGCCGGCGACTCATGCAGCTGCGTGGCATCGGCCCGACAACGGCCAGTGCGTTGCTTGCCAGCATCGGCGCCGGGCACGACTTCAGGAACGGCCGCCAGGTAGCCGCCTGGCTCGGCTTGACGCCTGGACAATACAGCAGCGGCGGTAAAGCGCGACTTGGCAGTATCACCAAGGCTGGCGACGCCTATCTACGCGGTCTGCTCGTGAACGGTGCTCGCGCAGTCATGGCAAACCTGGGTGACAAACAGGACCGCTTCAGCCGTTGGGTCAGGGCCTTGACCGAGCGTCGCGGCTATTGGCGCACGGCGGTAGCGATCGCTGCCAAGAATGCGAGGATGGCATGGGCGCTGCTGAGATATGGCGCTGACTTCAAACATGAACCAGCTGCCGGTTAAAACACAGGCATCCACACCGTACCGCCATCTGACCATGACCAGATAGAAGATCACTTTGCACTGCCAGCGGTGATGTGAAGCGGGTTGGACCCGCGCGAGGCGTACCTGCGAAAAGTACTGGGACTTCAATCCCGATAATCGAGCGAGGTCCCCGCGCGCGTCTTTCATCAGGGTCCGGGCCATTGGCCCACGATGACCGTTTGTAGTACCGCAGTCCTTCACCTTCTCACGCAACGCAGGCAACGGCAAAGCAACAACGGAAATCCGCGATTGAGCTTGCGCTCAACGGGGAAGCCCTTGTAGTCCTTTTCGTGCAAAATCTGGCGGTTT
>NZ_JAAGPL010000479.1:0-1145 GCF_017104785.1 Burkholderia sp. Ac-20353
TCGATCCGGCTGCGCCCGGCTGGGCTGCGCTGCTGCTCGAGCTCGCCGAACTGGCCACGTCGGGCGGGCTGCGGATCGTGTCGTTCGAGCCGGGGCCGCCGCCCGAGCATCCCGCGAAGCCGGACGCGCGGCGCACGGTGCGCATCGTCGCGGATGGCGGCTTTACGGCGCTTCGGTGGCTGGTCGACCGCCTGGCGGCGTTGCCGGTGCTCGCCGTGCCGTCGGCGATGCGTGTCGAGCAGGACGCACGGGCCGCACGGGCGGCGCGCGTGGAACTGGCGATCGACCTGTTTCCCGGGTTGCCTGGCGCTGGGGCGTCTGATGGCGACGCGTGGTCCGGGCCGAGTTCGATGGAGGCGGACCCGTTCGCTTCCGCAGATCATTCGGAGCCGGGTGAGGCCGCGCCGTCGCGGCTGGCCGGCGTGATGCGGGACGCGCGCGCCGGTCTCGCGCTGTTCGACGACGGCACGGGTGCGATCACGGCGGCGACTGCCGGCGAGGCGGTCGGTGCGATGCGCGTGACGCGGATCGACGCGGAGTCGGTCATGCTCGCGACCGCGCATGGCTCGCACCGGATGGAGCTGAATGGCGGAGGCGGGCAATGGTGAGGAACGGATTGCGCGCCACGGTCGTCGTCTGGATCGGCGTGAGTGGCGGCGCTGCGTGGGGTGCGTTGCCGCCGCTGCCGGTCGCATGGCCTGCGATGGAATCGCAGGCCGGCGGGTTGCCGGACGTGCCGCTGCCGCAGGGCACGGTCACCAGTGCGGAAATCGCGTCGCCGGAGTGGTCGCGGTTGCCATCGCCATCGCCGCAGTTGTCACCGGGCCTGGAGCCGGCGCCGGCTCCGCCGCAGCCAGAGCCGACGCCTCGCGTCGCCCCCGCGCTCGAAGGCCCGCCAGTTCCGTTGCCGCCCCCCGCGCGCATGAGCGACGCAGCGGCGCGGCGTCCAGGCGACGCGGACGACGCACGCCGAATCTCGCTGAATCTCCAGGGTGTCGGCCTCGCGGCCGCATTCGACGCGTTTGCGCGCTTCACCGGGCTCAACATCATCGTCAGCGAACAGGTGCGCGGCACCGTGTCTTTACGTCTGAACAATGTCCGCTGGCGGGATGCGTTCGACGTGCTGCTCGACACGCATGGGCTCG
>NZ_JAAGPL010000480.1:0-1448 GCF_017104785.1 Burkholderia sp. Ac-20353
CGTTCGCCGCGTTCGAGCGCGACGGCGGGCGCGGCGCATGGCGGGCGGTGCTGCACCGCGCGGTGCCGGCCGCGGGCGAGCGCTGCACGTTCAACCAGTCGGGCCCGACGCTGCTGATCGCGGCGATGCGCACGCTCGTCGCGTCGACGTTCGGTGACGACGTGCCGGATCTCGATATGTCGAAAGCGCGGTGAAAGTGCGGTGAAATGGTTCAGCCGGTTTGGCGTGGACCGTGAGCGTCGCTTATTCCGCCCGCGACACGATCCGCAGGAATGCGCGCACCGCGGGCGCCTTTTCGAAGCGCCGGTGCGCGAGCGCGAGTTCGGACGTGATCGGCTTGCCCGCGAGCGGCCGGTAGACGACGCCCGGCAGCGCAACGCAGCGCGCGAGTGCGTCCGGAATCACGGCCACCCAGCCGTTCACTGATACGCACGCGAGCACCGCGAGCAGGCCGCCCGGTCGTGCGGCGACAACCGGCGCGAAGCGCCCGCGGCGCGCGACCTCCAGCGTGCCGAGCTCCTGCTCGGGCACCGCGAAGCGTGCGTCGGCGAGATCGGCGGCCCTGATCGTCTGCAGCGCGGCGAGCGGCGAATCGGCCGGCACTGCCGCGATGAACACGTCGCGCTGCAGCGTGACGGTGCGGATTTCGCCGGGCAGCGGCATCGGCGGCCGCACGTAGGCGATGTCGAGCCGGCCCCCATCGATCTGCTTCGCGACGTCGTCCATCGGCACCTCGCGCAGGTTCAGCTCGATGCGCGGATGCGCGGCGCGAAACGCGCCGATCGTGCGCTGCAGCGTGCCCGAATAGACGGCCGACGACACGTAGCCGACCTCGATCCGGCCCAGTTCGCCGCGCTCGGCGAGCGTCGCCAGTTCACGGCCGCGCTGCAGGTGCTCGAATGCGGCGCACGCCTCGGCCAGGTAGGCCTCGCCGGCGGCACTCAGCGCGACCGAGCGCCGCGACCGGTGAAACAGGCGCACGCCGAGCAGCCGCTCCGCTTCCTGGATCTGTCGCGTAAGCGCGGGCGGCGCCATGTCGAGCGCTTCGGCCGCGCGCGCGAAGTGCAGATGCTGCGCGACGCTCAAGAACGCGCGCACGTGACGGAATTCGAGTTGACCCATGATTGCGAAAATCGTCAATAAAACAGCGTGGGAATATCAATGACGGGCAATACCGGGCAAGCCTAGCATACGGCTCGTCGATCCTGTCCCGGAGTCACCGATGTCCCAGCCTTCCCCGGCACCGAGCGCGGGCGAGTCCGCCGGCGCCGCCGACACCGAGCGTCGCGGCCGCGCGCGGCTGCCTGCCGCCGCGACGCTCGCCGTCGCATCCGCCACCTGTTCGCTGATCGTGCTCGACACGAACGTCGTCGCCGTGTCGCTGCCGAGCATCGCGCGCAGCTTTCACGCGAGCTTTGCCGACATCGAGTGGGTCGTGAGCGCGTACA
>NZ_JAAGPL010000481.1:0-1000 GCF_017104785.1 Burkholderia sp. Ac-20353
TCGGACGAGGCGGCTCGCCATGCGTATGCGGCCGGCCAGCTCGAGACGGCCTATGCGCTCGCGCAGCGCTGCCTCGAGGACGCGCTCAAGGAAGGCCGCATCAACGACGTGCTCGACTGGCTCGCGCGCCTGCCCGATGCGGAGCTCGACAAGCGTCCGACGCTGCGGGTCGCGGTTGCGTGGGCGCTGGCGCTCGGCGAGCGGCACGTCGAGGCGTGGCGCCAGATCGCGGGCATCCTCGCGGCGCCCGACACGCCGCGCGCGATGCGCTACGAATGCGCGCTGATCCTGAGCGCGGCCGCGTATTACGCGGACGAGATCGACCGCTTTGTCGAGCTGTT
This sequence comes from Burkholderia sp. Ac-20353, assembly GCF_017104785.1. NCBI lineage: Bacteria > Pseudomonadati > Pseudomonadota > Betaproteobacteria > Burkholderiales > Burkholderiaceae > Burkholderia > Burkholderia sp. Ac-20353. Next base: position 342 of record NZ_JAAGPL010000481.1, read on the forward strand.
CGAGCCGTGGGCGGAGTTCGCGCCGCCGGCCGCGACCTGGCTTGCGCAGATGCACGCGAACCGGCTGTCGGCGCGCGCGATCATCCTCGGCGAGCCGGCGCAGGCGCGTCGCTTCCAGCAGAGCGCGCCGCGTGGCGAAACGGCGGCCGGGTTCGGCTACGTCGCGCGCTGGGGCGAGCTGATCACGGGCCTCAGCTATCTGTCGGAGGGACAGGTGCAACTCGCGGACGACGTGCTGTCGCCCGCGCTGGCCCGCGCGGAAGCCGATCTCGGCCGCCGCCATCCGCTGACCTGCATGTTCGCCGCACTGTGCGCGGCGATCGCGTACGAGGCCGATCGCGTCGACCAGGCGGCCGCGCTGCTCGCGAACCGGCTCGACGTGCTCGAGCACGCGGGCATCCCCGACACGGTGCTGCTCGGCTACTGCACCGCGGCGCGCATCGCGATGCTGCGCGGCGTCGAGCATCGCGCGATCGACCTGCTCGAAGCGCTGGATGCGATGGGCGTCGCCCGCGAGCTGCCGCGGCTGTCGGTGGCGAGCCTTGCCGAACAGGTGCGGATCCACGCGGCGCGCTACCGCGAGGCGACCTGTCATGCGCTGGTCGAGCGGATCGATGCGATCGCCGCGGCCGAATTCCCGGCGCACGGGCCGCTGTGGC
>NZ_JAAGPL010000482.1:0-244 GCF_017104785.1 Burkholderia sp. Ac-20353
TCTCATTAAAAAAAAAAACAACATCCTCTACGTGTGTATCCTATAAAATCTCATACTACGAGTATACTCCCTTGTCGCTCAGAACTTATCACTCCAAGACTCTTGTCGCCTCTTTATACCCATGCTTGCGGTACACCGTCACTGCATGCCCTTCTGCTCCTCTCTAGTCTCTTCCCATGGCTGCTCGTGTCATACTTTGCTCGTCATCCGCACAGACAGTGTCTCTAACTGCATCACACGGCGA
>NZ_JAAGPL010000483.1:0-1254 GCF_017104785.1 Burkholderia sp. Ac-20353
CCGGCCGGCGCTCCGCGGCGATCGCCGGCAGGGCTGTGGCCGGCCCGTGCGGCACGCGCGCGAGGCCGCCGGCAACGAACGTGCCGTTGCCGCGCCGCGTGTGGAGGTAGCCTTCGGCGACGAGTTGCTCGAACGCGTCGAGCGTCGTCTTGCGCGACACGCCGAGCTGGGTGGCAAGGTCGCGCGTCGACGGCAGACGCTCGCCACCGGCGAGCCGGCCGTCGACGATCGCGGCGCGCAGTTGCCGGAAGATCTGGCCGGTCAGGTCGTGACGGCCGTCGATGCGGATCGCGATGTCCATCGCAGTGGTTACCTCGTTTTGGGCGAATTGGCGTGAATTGGCATGCCGCCGCCAGTATGCCGGTTGCGGGGCCGCGCGTCGCGGGCGAACGGCACCGGATTGGATCGGCGTGCGCGGCTGCTTGACGGATTGGACTGGCAAGCATGGACGCTTCACGGATTGGACCGGCGTGAGCGCCTGACTTAGGATCACGATTCCGATCACGACGTCCCCGGACCGGAGCGTGACCATGTTGTCTGAAGAAGAATTCGCGCTGCTCGACGCGATCCGCGCGACCGGCAGCCTGTCGCGCGCGGCGGCGCGCCTCGGCAAGGCGCCGTCGACGGTGTCGCATGCGGCGCGCCAGCTCGAGGCGCGCTTCGACGCGCTGCTGTTCGACCGGCGCCGCTACCGGCTCCAGCTCACGCCCGCCGGCCAGTTGCTGGCCGACGAGGCGTCGCGCCTGATGCTCGACGTCGCGCGGCTTACGCAACGGGTGCGGCAGATCGCGAGCGGCTGGGAGGACCGGCTGTGGATCGTCAGCGACGAGCTGCTCGAATTCGAATCGATGATGCCGGTGGTTCGCGCGTTCGATGCGCTCGAATCGGGCGTGTCGCTGCGCTTCACGCACGAGGTGCTCGGTGGCACCTGGGAAGCGCTGCGCGACGGTCGCGCCGACCTGATCGTCGGCGCGACCAACGAGCCGCCGGCGATTCCGGGGCTGAAATGGTTCGAGCTGGGCGCGCTCGACTGGGTATTCGCGGTGTCGCCGCGCCATCCGCTCGCGGCGTCGCACGACCCGCTGACGCGCGACGCGATCGGCGCACACCGTGCGGTCGTGGTCGCGGATTCGTCGCGGCTGGCAGCCGGCCGTGCATACGGTTTGCAGGGCGGGCAGACGCTGCTGGCAGTGCCGTCGATGCGCACGAAGATCCTGGCGCAGCGCGACGGGCTCGGCGTCGGCTGGGTGCCAC
>NZ_JAAGPL010000484.1:0-1400 GCF_017104785.1 Burkholderia sp. Ac-20353
AATCCCGCCTGGATCCGCGCGCTGCTTGCGCAGCCGTGGGTGCTGCCGCTCGCGCGTCTCGCGCTGGTGTCCGCGTACCTGATCGGCGGGGTCGGCAAGGCGCTGAACTTCGACGACGCGATCGCGGAGCAGGCGCATTTCGGCCTGCATCCGGCCGCGCTGTGGGCAGCGCTGGCGGTTGCGGTCGAGATCGCCGGCTCGCTGTGCGTGGTGCTGGGCCGCTTTACGTGGCTCGGTGCCGGCAGCCTCGGGATGCTGACGGTCGTCGCGATGCTGGTCGCGAACGATTTCTGGAACCAGAGCGGCGTCGCGCGCTTCATGGCGCTCAACAGCTTTTTCGAGCATCTCGGACTGATCGCAGCGCTCGTGCTTGCGACCATGCTTGGCGATGCGAAACATCCGGCCGGCGACTGCCGCGCCTGATTGAACTGACAGCACGATGAAACAACCACGTAATCTCACCATGAAAACCATTCGCTCAATCCTGCTCGCCGCGACGATCGCGGGCGGCTTCGTCGCCGCGCCCGCGTCGTTCGCGAAGATGCCGGCCACGACTGTGGCGACGCCGTCGATCGCCGTCGGCCCGCAGTACGACACGACGCACGTGTACGTCGCGCCGGAAGACTTCGATCGCTTCACCGACAGCTTCGTCGCGACGTTCGGCGGCAGCAAGTCGAAGCAGGGCGTATTCCAGGTCACGCCGACGCCGAGCCAGACGATGTCGCAGCTCGTGTTCACGCCGTCGGGCACGATCTCCGTGTTCGGTTTCAAGACGCCGGTGCCCTATCCGTTCGGTGCGGAGCGCACGGGCTACCTCGTGACCGACATGGATGCCGCCGTGAAGTCGGCGCGCGCGCACGGCGCCGACGTGATCGTCGACACGTTTCCCGATCCGATCGGCCGCGATGTGGTCGTGTCCTGGCCGGGTGGCGTGAACATGCAGCTCTACTGGCATACCGAGGCGCCGCATTACGACGCACTGCAGCGCGTGCCCGAGAATCGCGTGTACGTGTCGCCGGAGCGCGCGGACATGCTGATCCGCAACTTCGTCGCGTTCTCGCACGGCAAGGTCGTGTCCGACGTGCGCCATGCGTCGGGCGTCGAGATCGGCCGGCCGAACGACACCTATCGCCGCACGCGTATCGAATCGGGCTTCGGCAAGATGACGGTGATCGCGACGGACGGCCATCTGCCCTATCCGTTCGGGCGGGAAATGACCGGGTATGACGTGCCGAATCTCGCGGACACGCTGCAGAAGGCGCAGGCCGCGGGCGTGGCCGTGCTCGTGCCGCCGTTCACGTCGGACGGGCGCGATGCCGCGATCGTTCAGTTCCCGGGCGGCTATATCGCCGAGATCCACGCGAGCGCGTCGAAATGAAATCCGAGGACACGATCCTTGC